>JAHECJ010000113.1 GCA_024641805.1 Desulfococcus sp. | reverse complement strand
CCCTCCCCTACCAGTACTTTGCCGGCCGCACCGGAAGCCGATTTATCATCAGCCTGCGAGATGATAAGAAAATCAGGGGCTTAAAATGCGAAAAGTGCGGCAAAGTGTTTGTTCCACCCCGGGCCACCTGTGAACGCTGCTTTGAAGATATATCCGAAAACTGGGTGGACGTGAAAAACACGGGCACGGTCTCCGGTTTCACCATCATCCGTTACAAGGAACCCCATCAGCCGTTTGACCCGCCGTATATTCTGGCTCTGATCAAACTGGACGGTGCTGATACGCCGCTCACGCATATTGTGAAGGGGATTGCCTTAAGCAAGATGAAGACCGGCGTCAAGGTTAAAGCGGTGTTTGCCAAAAAAACCACCGGAAGCATCATGGATATCGACCACTTTCAGGTAGTGGACGATAAGCCCAAGTTTGAAATGGGATATTCCTATGATGAACTGGAAATCGGCATGTCCGCGTCATTTACCAAAACCATCGCGGAAACCGATGTTTACCTTTTTGCCGGCATCTCCGGTGATTTCAACCCCATGCATATGAATGAAGAATTTGCCAAGATGACGCCTTTCGGCACGCGGATCGCCCACGGCGCCCTGCCCCAGAGCCTCATCGCACCGGTCCTTGGAATGAAACTACCGGGCCTGGGCACGGTCATCCCGGAAATCACGGTCCGGTTCAAACGGCCGACGTACTTTGGCGACACCATTACCGCAACAGGAGAAGTCGTTGAAAAAATAGAGAAAAAAAGGTGGGTCCGCATGGACTTGAGATGGACTAATCAGAAGGACGAGCTGGTGGCGGAGGGGTCATGTCTTGCCATACCCCCAGCCCCCTTCAACAAATAGAATTTTTGCCCTAAACGCTCAATTTTTCCGTTGTGCTGCATCTTTTGCTGCTCGACGTACAAAAAGTACGCCTCGCAGCAAAAGAGTTGCGCGCCTCAAACTTGAGACGTTTATAATTAAAATTCAAAATGTTTTATTTCCGCGTGGTCTGAAACTCATTACGCTAAGAATATTTAATTTTTAGCATTAATAAAAATTTTAATGGCAAAATAAAAGGCTTCAAATTTAAGGCGCACGAGTTCTTTGGAGTGAGGCGTACTTTTTGTACGCTAATCGACAAAGAACGAGTGCAACGCAAAAGTTGAGTCTTTTAGCAAGCCGGCGGGGTTCAATTATGACTTTTGAATTCAAAACCGAGTCAACCTATCAGCAATATTTTACCAAAGCCCACGATATGGTCCGCAAGTCTGTTCGGGAATTTATTAAAAAGGAAGTGCTTCCCTTCATAGAGGAATGGGAAGAAGCCGGGGAATTCCCCAAAGAGATCTACAAAAAAGCCGGAGATGTCGGAATCCTTGGCATCGGATTTCCCGAAGAATTCGGCGGCACGCCGGGGGATGTCTTTTTCGGGATTGCCGCGAGTGAAGAATTGATGAGGTCCACCTCCGGTGGTTTCGTTGCCGGTATCGGATCATTAAACATTGCCCTTCCCCCAATCCTGAACCTGGGCTCTGCGGAACTGAAACAGAAATTCATCCCTCCGGTTCTGGCCGGAGACAAAATCGCGGCCCTGGCCATCACCGAACCCGGCGGCGGATCGGACGTGGCAAGACTGAAAACAACGGCAGTCCGTGACGGAGACCATTATATTGTCAACGGCAGCAAGACATTTATTACCAGCGGATGCCGGGCCGACCAGGTCACCTGCGCGGTCCGCACGGGCGGAGAAGGCGCCCACGGCATCAGCATGATCGTTGTTGAGAAAGGCACCCCCGGTTTTTCCGTTTCCAAAAAACTGAAAAAAACCGGCTGGTGGGCATCGGACACCGCGGAACTCTTTTTCGACAATTGCCGGGTGCCGGCAGAAAACATAATCGGTGGCGAAAACCAGGGCTTTTACGCGATCATGATCAATTTCCAGAAGGAACGCCTGGCTCTTGCGGTTATGGCAAACATGACCGCACGCATGGCCCTTGAAGAAGCCATCAAATACGCGCAACAGAGAGAAGCGTTCGGCAAACCCCTGACCGGTTTCCAGGTGACCCGTCACAAACTGGCGGATATGGCGACGCTTGTGGAAGCCAGTACGGAATTCACGTACCGAGTGGCCGCCAAGATAGGTGCCGGCGTTGACCAGGTCAAGGAAGTTTCCATGGCTAAAAATTTTGCCTGCAGTGTGAGCGACAAAGTCACCTATGATGCGGTCCAGATTTTCGGCGGGTATGGCTATATGAGGGAATACGTCGTGGAACGGCTTTACCGCGACAATCGCATCCTTTCCATTGGCGGCGGGACCACCGAGATTATGAGGGAGATTATATCAAAAGTGATGATGTAATTTCTGAGGTTATCAGGTTGAAGGTAGAAGGCTGAAACGGACAATTGATCTGCATTTAACTACTCTGTCTACAAGGGGTGATGATGGAACGCACAATCAACGAGGTTTTCAAAAATCGCGCGCAAAAATATAAACAGCGGCTGGCTGTTGAGAAAAAACTAAATAAAAAATGGGAAAAGGTGACCTGGGGCGCTTATTATGACCGCGCCCGGTCTGTCGGACTGGGCCTTTATTCACTGGGAATTAAAAAAGGAAACATGGTGGCCATCCTTTCGGAAAACCGTCTTGAATGGGTTTATACCGATATGGGAACGCTGGGTCTGGGTGCCGTCGTGGTGCCGATTTATACGACCCTGGTGGCCGAGGAAATCAAATTTATTGTTGAAAATTCAGAATCAAAGGTCCTTTTTGTCGAAAATAAAATGCAGCTGGAAAAGGCGCTCTCTTTCATCGATGAAGTGGAATCGTTGGAAAAAATAGTTGTTTTCAACAAAAATGACGCCAAAAACCCCCACCCGGCAGTTATGAGTTTTGACGAACTCATTGCCGCCGGAAAAGAAAACATTGAAAAACCGGCCTTGTTTGAAACCATAGCTGCAGAGGTGCGCCCTGATGACCTGGCCACCATTGTTTACACATCCGGCACAACCGGGGTTCCCAAGGGTGCCATGATCACCCATAAAAACATAATGGCGGTTATTAACTCACTGGACAGCATCACCCCTAAATTCGCCTATGATACGGACCAGACCGTGCCGCTGCTTCCTTTGAGTCATGTATTCGAGCGCGTGGCCGGCCATTTTTATGGTATGTATGTGGGACTCACCGCCTCTTATGCCGAAAGTATCGACACCTTTGTGGTGGACGTCAAGGAAAAATGCCCGACCGTTGTACTGGCAGTGCCCCGGGTGTGCGAAAAAGTCTACCAGCGAATTCTTGGCCAGGTGGAAGAACAGGATGAATGGAAGCAGAAGATGTTTCACTGGGGCTACAAAGTCGGTCTGGAAATCAGCGAATTAAGGGAAAAGAAAAAACCGATCCCGCTGGTCCTCGGGCTTAAATACAAACTGGCGTACAACCTCATCTTCAAAAAACTCGCCGATGCCCTTGGCGGTAGGGTCCGCTGGATGACCGCATCCGGGGCACCGACTTCGAGAGATATTGTTCTGTTTTTCAATGCATCCGGCATCACTGTCATCGAAGGATACGGCATGACGGAATGCTGTGCGCCGGCCACCATGAGCAATCTGGCGGATTATAAAATCGGAACCGTTGGAAAACCACTGCCCGGTATTGACATCAAAATAGCCGATGACGGTGAAATCCTGGTCAAGGGAGATAACGTGTTTGCCGGGTACTGGAAGATGGAAAAAGAAACGAAAAACGCCTTTACCGATGACGGGTATTTTATGAGCGGGGATATCGGCAAGTTTGATGAAGACGGATTTCTTTTGATCACTGACCGTAAAAAAGACCTGATTATCACCTCCGGCGGAAAAAATATCGCCCCGCAGAAAATCGAAGGAATCTTCAAGTTCGATCCTTTGTTTGCCCAGTTTATTGTTGTGGGCGAAAGAAAAAAATTCCTAAGCGCCCTGATCAATATCAACCTGGAACAGGCGGAGCGCCTTGCCCGGCACCAGAATATCTCATTTTCAAAGCCGGAAGATCTTCTGGACAACAAAGATTTCCTGAAAATCGTGGATGAGCATGTAGCGGAGAAAAACAAACAGCTGGCCCGGTATGAAACCATCAAAAAATACCGGATCATCAGCAATGAATTCTCTCAGGCGGGCGGGGAACTGACACCGTCTCTGAAAATGAAACGGAACGTGATTTACGGCAAATATACGGACCTCATTGATACGATGTATGAGGATTTGAAGAATTGAGAGCTGAGGGTCTGGAATGTTGGAAGAATGGAATATTGGGATGGTGGAAGGTTGGATTGTCAATCGGCATGATTTAGGATCGCCATGGAAGCACGAAAAAACATCAACCGGGGATTCAAACAGCTAAGAGTTTGGCAGGATGCTGTTTCTCTTTACATCCTTGCCAGTAAAAAATTTTCCAAATTCCCTTTTGAACTAAAAAAAGTTGCGGCAAATGCCATTGACGCATCTCACAGCATTTCAAGAAACATTGCTGAAGGATACTGCCGTCGAAGTATCAAAGAATATATTAATTTTCTGAATATTGCGCGTGGTTCATGCGGAGAATTTCATTCTTGCTGCATCAGTTTTAAAAAAGCAGTCAAATTTCTGCTGAAGACTATGAAGAACTGGACGAACTTCACTATAAAGTTGAGAACAGTTTAATAAAATTGATTGAGTCCCTTAGAGTAAAACAGAAAACCGGTGAGTGGGATGAACTGTAATAAAAAAATGGTATCCGTTTATCCCAAAAACATTCTTCCAGCATTCCATCATTCCACTCATCCATCATTGCTCGATATTAACGGGATTTAATCACAAATAATGCATTATGAACCATATAAGGAGAGGAATACAACATGATCGGACGAATCGCTGTCTGTGCCGTGGCGCAGATCAAAAACGAACCGGACATTTGGTATCAGCGGTTTCAGGGGATGCTCCTGGAATGCTTTGAATCCATCATGACCCAGACCGGCGTAACCTTTGACATGGACAAAGGCATCCGGAACATCATTACCTGTTCCGACGATGTGTTTGACGCCCGGACCATTTCCGATAACGGTATGACGGACGTCGTGGGCGCGCACTTCAGGGGCGAAGAAAAAACCGCCCAGGACGGTATCAACGGCCTGGGATATGCCATGGCATCCATCCTGTCCGGACACGATGACCTGGTGCTGTTGATGGGGCACTGCAAGGAATCCCAGTCGGAAAGCCGGAATATGTGCACCAACCTGGCATTTGACCCGTTTTTCTGTCGCCCGCTGGGGCTGGATTTTTTAAACGCCGGCGCATTTCAGGCACGGGCCTATATGAAACAATCCGGGGTGACAGATGATCATCTGGCCAAAATTGTTGCCCGCTCAAGGCGGCTTGCCGCAAAAAATCCCCATGCCCGGGAGAACAAATCAATTACGGAACAGGATGTTTTAAATTCCGCCATGATCGCGGACCCCATCCGGCAGCTTCATCAATACCCGGTCACGGACTGGGCGGTGGGCATGCTCCTGTGCTGCGAAGAACGCGCCCGTGAGTTTACCGACAACCCGGTTTTCCTCACCGGATTCGGAAGCTGCATGGACAGTTATTTCCTGGGAGACAGAGATCTGACATCCAATTTTGCCTTAAAGAAAGCGGCTGGCCGCGCATATAAAATGGCAGGAATCGCAGATCCGGCCAAAGCCTTTGACCTGGCCGAAGTAAACGATGCTTATGCCTATCAGCTCCCCATGTGGGCGGAGGGCATCGGCCTGGTTGCAGAAGGAAAAGGGGGCGAATGGATCTCATCCGGCGGACCGGATAAGCAAAACGTCAACCTTTCCGGCGGAATGTTAAACGGCAATCCGATTATGCTGGGCGGCCTGGCCCGGGCAACCGAGGCAATTCTTCAGCTCCAAGGCTTAGCAGGCGAACGTCAGGTGGAAGGCGCGAAAAAAGCGGTTGCCCACGGGACCACCGGTGCGGCCGGACAGCACCATGCCGTGATCATCCTTGAGAAACAGGGGGTATAAGCTATGGGATATAAAAAGAAAAACAGGAATGTCGGAATTGTCGGAATCGGTGAAACCAAGTTTTCCAGTCACCGGGAGGACGTGAACCAGCCTGAAATGATTCATGAAGCCGTGCGTCAGGCGCTCAATGACGCCGGACTTAAAATTGATGATATTGACTGCATTGTACACGGAAACATGGAGCTGTTTGAGATGGTCCATCAGCCGGACCTCTGGCACACCCTGGGTTCCGGTGCATTTGGCCGCGATTCCTTCCGGCTGACCACCGGCGGGACCACCGGCGGAACCCTCGTCTGCGCCGCGGACAACCTGGTGGCATCCGGCATGTATGATGTGGTCATGGCCATCGGCTTTGAAAAGCTCCAGGAAGGGCATACCACCGGCGGCATCACCAACATGGCCGATCCCCTGTGGGCCAGGAAACTGCAATCCGGCGCGCTCACCGCCCAGGCAGCCGTGAAACTCATCGACGAGTTCGGCGCGGAACGGGCCCGGAAGGCGGCCATGACCTACCGCATTATTATGGACAAGCACGCCTGCAAAACCCAAACTCCCACCGCGCTTTCGGCCTGGACTGGGACCAGATGGACGACCTGATCAAAAACTCTCCGCCGCTGATCGGTGATCTTCGATTAATCCACATGTGCTCCCAGTCGGACGGCGCGTGCGTCATTATTTTCGCGTCCGAGGAAAAAGCCAGACAGATCGCAAAAACCCCGGTATGGATCAGGGACCACATCACCATTCACA
>JAHECJ010000112.1 GCA_024641805.1 Desulfococcus sp. | reverse complement strand
CGGAGATCAAAACCGGTCATTTGAAAAATCAGTTCAAAGGCTTGCGGGGCAATCTGTTTATTTTGTTTTTTTAATACCTGACGCATATGCTGCTGGAGGAATTTTTTCTGTTCATCGATATCCGACTTGCGGTTTCCTCTGGAAATTGAGCAGTCCACAACAGTGCCGAGTTGCTTGATGGTCTTATAAAGCCCTTTCCGTTTATCAATGGTATCAGTAGTGATAAACAGGATGTTATTTTTGGGGAATCCATGTTCAATGGCATTTTTCAGACGGTCGGCATCATCGCCGGCTGCAGGGATCGGCAGGTTCCGTTCCAGGCAGTATTCGGCAAGTTTTTTAATCAAATCAAAATCATTGGCCTGATCATCAGTGATATTTAATTTATCGGCTATCGTTTCAACCGAAATGCCTGT
Organism: Desulfococcus sp.; assembly: GCA_024641805.1. Classification (GTDB taxonomy): domain Bacteria; phylum Desulfobacterota; class Desulfobacteria; order Desulfobacterales; family Desulfosalsimonadaceae; genus SURF-3. The sequence continues at coordinate 6,362 of JAHECJ010000112.1, read as the reverse complement.
GAGATCAATATGGAGCCGGCTCAGCAGACTCAAAAACATTTTGGATGCCTTTTCAAAGTCATTCTTTTCGTATACTTGCTTCACTTTTTGTAACAGATTGGCATGATTTTGAATGGAAACAAAAACAGATGCATCACGAAGTTCAATAATCTTTCTTTCCGAAAAGAAAGAATATGTATTCATTCGCTCGATCATGTCAATGATCTGTCCCTCTTCTTTATGATTGACTACTTCGCAGTTATGCTTCTGTTTGCCGGGATCCGGAATGATCATATTCAAAAGCGCCTGGCTGACCTCTTGATATAGAAATTCTTCTCCGAATATAAGGTAAACCGGATCAAAGGATGCACCTGAATGATCACGGATATACGTTTTTAGTTGATGATAATTTATTTCTGGCATGATGATGTTATGATATGGAATTTTTACGGCCGAGAATAATCAGCATGATGATTGCAATAACCGCGGAACTGATTCCAATAGTCTGGGATATCGAAAACGTATTAAACATTGTCGCGCCCCGGAAATCGCCGCGAAAGATTTCGATGGTGGAACGGGCAATCCCGTAACAGGCGATGTAAACCCAGAACATTTGACCATCATATTTTTTAAAACGGCGAAGGAAGAAAATTAAAATGAATATAAGAAAGTTGGATGCGGATGAATAAAGCTCAGTCGGATGAAGCGGGACATACAAAGGCGCCAGGGAATCAGGATTCGTGAATGTCACGGCCCACGGTTCATGACACAATTTGCCGTAGCAACAACCGGCAAAAAAACATCCAATTCGCCCGAAAGCATGTCCCAGAGGAAGGGAAAGTGCTGCAATATCCGACATTTTACCTAAGGGCAGATGGTGAATTTTCAAGAACACAATAAGCACAAGCGCTGCCGCGATGAATCCGCCGTAAAAAACCAGGCCTCCGTTCCAAATTTTAAATACTTCCATTGGTTCGGATTTGAAAAATTCTAGGTTTGTCAGAACATAGAACAAACGGGATCCAATAATAGCCGCCACCACCACATAGAAGCAAGCATCGACAACTTTTTCAGTATCCAGACCGAGTCGCCTGGCTTCATATTTAGCGATGGCAATTCCCGCCAGCACCGCCATGGCAACAAAAAAACCATAGGTGTGAATGGCAAATTCTCCGAATTTAAACAGAACAGGATGCATATGCGGCCTCGGTTTTAAAAATTTGAAATTTTAATGTCTTCAGCTGCTATAGAGGAACTTTACGGAACACGACGTAAAACCCGAAAATCAGCATGCCGACCGTGATTGCGCTGTCAGCGACATTAAATGCCGGCCAGTGCAGATGGGAGATATACACATCAAGGAAATCGATGACTTCTCCGAAACGGATTCGATCAATCATGTTTCCCAAAGCGCCTCCAAAGATTAACGCAAGACCAAAGGAGAGAACCGGGTACTCTGAATAGGTATTTTTATACAAATACAAAATCAAGGCCATTGCCGCCAATGCAATTAAAATAAATAACGCGCTTTGCAGATGACCCTGGTTTTTTGCAAAGATGCCAAATGCCCCGCCCGGATTATGAATATAAATCAGATTAAAAAAACCGGGGATGATTTTTACCTCTTCGTAATAAGATAATGATTGGGTAACCATCCACTTGGTTGCCTGATCCAGCAGCACAACCATGGCAGAAATAAATATCAGCTTCATATACTTGGATTTAATAACGTTCATTTAATTTTAGGATCTCTCCATACTGTCCAGGACTGCCTGGCAACGGTTGCAGATGGTATCATTTCCTAGGCTTTGACCGACACTCGAATCATATATCCAGCATCTCTGGCATTTATCTCCCGCAGCGGCCTGAACTTTAATGGACAGCCCGTTGACATCGGTTTTTAAAAATCCCTCACCAACGGTTTCGTCACAGATCAGTTTAGATTCGGAAACAATAAAAATGGATCGCAGATCATTCTCATAGCGGCTCAAAAGACTATGAAGTTCCCTGGATGTACAAAGCGTTACGGATGCGTCCAGGGAGTGGCCGATAATTTTGTCTACACGCGCATTTTCTAAAATCTTCGTCACCTCAGCGCGCACATCCAGAATCAGTTCCCATTGTTTTGCAAGTTCTTTATTCGTTAATGTATTGTCCGGCTTCGGAAACGCTTCCAAGTGGATGCTGGATGACTTATTGGCGGAATCCGGCATGAATTGCCATACTTCTTCGGATGTAAAGGGCAGAATCGGCGCCATTAATTTTGAAATTCCGTCGACAATGCGATGCATCACTGTCTGGGCGCTGCGTCTTTCCAGTGAATCCGGATTGGAAGTATATAATCGGTCTTTTAAGATATCCAGATAGAAAGCGGACAGGTCAACGGTGCAGTAATTATAGAGCGAATGGTAAATGACATGAAAATCAAAACTGTCATATGCCTTTATATTACGGGCGACTAATTCCTGGAATGTATGGAGTGCGAATTTATCAATATCCGGCATTTGATCGTAGGGCACACTGTTTTTCCCAGGATCAAAATCGAACAAATTTCCGAGAATGAAACGGCACGTGTTGCGTATCCGGCGGTATGCGTCACTTAACTGTTTTAATATATTTTCCGAGATCCTGATATCATCCTTGTAATCCGAAGCTGCCACCCAGAGCCTCAGAATTTCAGCTCCGTACCGGTCAATGACTTTTTTCGGGGCAATAACGTTGCCGATGGACTTGGACATCTTTTTGCCATTGCCATCCACCACAAATCCATGGGTTAAAACCATTTTATACGGGGCGCTTCCTTTAAATCCGATGGCGGTCAGCAGGGAACTGTGAAACCATCCCCTGTGCTGATCGCTTCCTTCAAGATAAAGATCAGCAGGCCATCCAAGAGTGGGTCGTTCTTCTAAAACAGCGGCATGGCTGACGCCTGAATCAAACCACACATCCAGGATATCTGTTTCCTGGACAAATTCTTTTCCCCCGCAGGATTTACAGGCTGTGCTTTCGGGAATAAAATATGATGCGTCTTTTTCAAACCAGATGTCTGCTCCGTTATTGCAGAATTCGGAGAATATCCGGTCAACGATTTGCCGGTTGATGAGCAGTTCATTGCAGTGTTTGCAATAAAACACGGTGATGGGAACCCCCCAGGACCGCTGCCTTGAAACGCACCAGTCTGGTCGTTTTTCAATCATTCCGTAAATCCGGTCCCTACCCCATAATGGAATCCATGATACCGTGTCAATGGCTTTAAGGGCTTTTTGACGGATTCCGGTCTTATCCATGGAGATAAACCACTGGGGCGTCGCGCGGAATATTACCGGTTTTTTGCACCGCCAGCAGTGGGGATATGAATGCCGGATTTGTCCGGATGCCAGCAGTTTTTTGTCTGAATCCAGTTTTTCAATAATTTCAGGATCTGCTTTGAAAACAAACTTTCCGGCAAACAAGTTCACGTCATCGGTGAAGCATCCATTGTCATTCACCGGCGAGTAGGCATCCAGACCGTATTTATTGCCCACTTCAAAATCCTCCCGGCCATGACCCGGCGCCGTATGTACGCAACCGGTGCCGGCCTCGAGCGTCACATGATCACCGAGAACAATTACTGATTCCCTATCATACAAGGGATGCTGACAATGCTTGTTTTCCAGATCTTTCGGGTTAATTTCCGCAAGCACCGAATAGTTCGCGATATCAAATTTCTTCATGCAATCTTCGACTAGATCGGTGGCAAGAATATAGACCTCGCCATTATCCGGTTCGACTGCTGAATAGTGGAATTCCGGATGCAGGGCGACCGCAAGGTTCGCCGGCAGCGTCCAGGGCGTGGTGGTCCAAATAACCACAAACACTTTCTTACCGGAAAGAGCGGGAACTGACTTGCCCATGTCATCTTTCAATTCAAACTTGACAAAAATCGAAGGGGAAGATTCGTCGGCATATTCAATTTCCGCTTCCGCAAGAGCGGTTTTACAACTGCAGCACCAGTAAATGGGTTTTTTACTTCTGATCAGACTGCCGTCAAGGGCGAACTCAGCGCATTTTTTGGCGATGATCGCTTCATACCGGTAAGCCATGGTCAGGTAGGGATCATCCCATTTCCCCAAACCCCCGAGCCGCTTGAACTCCTCTCTTTGAATATCCACAAATTTTTCCGCATAGGCGCGGCATTCCCGCCGGATTTCCACAGTGGACATTGCTTTCTTTTTGTCACCAAGATTTTTATCGACATTATGTTCAATCGGCAGGCCGTGGCAATCCCAGCCGGGGATATAGTCGGCGTCATAGCCGTTCATCTGCCGGGACCGGATGACAATATCCTTAAGAATTTTATTCAATGCCGTGCCGATATGAATATTGCCATTGGCATACGGGGGGCCGTCATGAAGAATAAACGGCGGCCTGCCTTTGGAAGCTTTTCGGACATGATCATAAAGTCCGGCATCTTCCCACTCTTTCAGCTGTTCCGGTTCGCGATTGGCAAGATTCGCTTTCATCGGAAATTTTGTATCCGGCAAATTGAGCGTTTTTTTATAATCCATCAATAAATTCCTCCAGGAACGAATATATTTTAAATTTTAGAATCATTCAATCTTTGCTCAGGTTATAAAATCTTATTAGACTAAGCCACAAAAGCCTTGTGTGTCAAGGAAATAAGCCCCGAATTCCATGCCCGTTATTTCAGAAAAATCGATGGATACGTCAATTGCTTTCACTTGACATTCAAATGCCGGTGCCGGTAAATTCAAAGTCGCGATTTTAGAGCGCCTCACAAGTTCGTTATCTTTAGACCCACAGTCAGGTGGAGAATTTTATTAATGCGCGCAGTCATACAGCGGGTTAAATCCGGATCCGTTAGTGTCGATAAAGAGGTGATCAGCTGTATCGGCCCCGGGCTTCTGGTTTTTTTAGGGATCACGCATTCGGATGAACCGTCAGATGCCGAATTTCTTGTCGATAAACTGGCAAGTTTAAGAATATTTGAGGACAATGATGCAAAAATGAATCGGTCGGTGATGGATATCAGCGGAGAAATACTTGTGGTTTCCCAATTCACGCTTTACGGTGACTGCCGAAAAGGCCGGCGACCGTCATTTATTGATGCCGCTCCTCCGCAACAGGCTGAGACTCTGTATGAGTATTTTACCGAGCAGATGCGCCAAAAAGGCATACCGACAAAGTCCGGAAGGTTCAGAACCATGATGGATGTTTCACTGGTCAATGACGGGCCGGTTACGTTAATACTTGAAAGCAAATAACTCAAAGTCATCATGACGATGCTTGCCAAAAATTTTCACCGCCTTATAAAAATGCTGCCCCGGGCCATTTTACTGATCCTTTTTCTGGTTTCGGGAGTTCTGTTATTCCATCCTGCCGCTGCCGCCGATCCCGCCCATGAAATCCAAGGATTGATTACCGATCAGGATGCGGCTCTTCTGGCCTCCCCTTCCGGAGAAATTCTTTTCAGTCTAAACGCGGACAAAAAATTAATCCCGGCCTCAACATTGAAACTGGTGACATCACTCGTGGCCATGCATTATTTAACTGAAACCTATCTGTATTCGACCGATTTTTATGTTGATACGGATTCGAATCTCATCATTAAAGGCTACGGGGATCCGCTGATCATTTCAGAGGAAGTGCGGAAAATAGCTTCAAACCTCAAACCACTGATTGGTTCGATCAATCATATTATCTTGGATGATACTTTTTTTGAAAAGCCATTATCCATTCCCGGTACATTCCAAGGTTCCCTTCAACCCTATGATGCGCCGAACGGAGCATTGTGTGCCAATTTTAATACCGTTAATTTCAAAATTGAAAATAAAACCATTCTGAGTGCCGAACCTCAGACACCAATCGTTGATATTGCACGAAAAAAAATTAAATCGTCAAATTCGAAATCCGGACGGATTCTGCTGACCAATAGCGGCGATGAAATTACCCTGTATGCGGGACAGATCTTTCAGTATTTTTTTCGAGCTTCCGGGATTAAAGTAAACGGGGACATTAAGCTCGGCAAGGTTGACATGAATCAAGACAAACTTATTTACAGGCATGTTTCGCCATATGGTCTGACCGAAATCATCGCCCAGTTGCTTGAATATTCAAACAATTTTATTGCAAATCAGCTTCTGCTGACAACCGGCGCAAAGGTTTTCGGCCCACCGGCGTCCATGGATAAAGGCGTCAAAGCGGCAACGACCTACCTGAGAGAACGGTTTGGATTAACGGATCTGTCTTATGTGGAGGGAGCCGGCATATCCAGAAACAACCGGTTGACTGCGAGAATGTTTCTCGACATTTTGACCGCATTCAAGCCGCATCATGGCCTGATGCAGCAAAAAAACAATGAATATTATAAAACCGGTACGTTA
>JAHECJ010000111.1 GCA_024641805.1 Desulfococcus sp. | reverse complement strand
CGGTGCTCCGGATTCGTGAAGTGCAGCGCCGAATCAACGACTTGAAAGGCGCGCCGGACGCCGCGGTGGCTTATGTTTTATTAAATGCCCTCGGCGTTTCATCCGCCAAACTGGCTAAAACCGCTGCCACGATGTTTGCCAATAAGACAACCGGTGTCATGAGCAATGTTCCCGGACCTCGCCAACCGTTATTCTTTGCTGGAAAAGAAATTAAAAATATCATGTTCTGGGTGCCCCGAATCGGCGGTCTGGGTCTCGGCATCAGCATAATCAGCTATAATGGGCAAGTTTCCTTAGGGATTGCAACGGATACCGGACTAGTCCATGATCCGAAAGCCATTTTGGACAATTTTGCAAACGAATACAGAATGCTGCTGGGAATGTACCGGGCCGGGCAGATTGAAAAAGACCCCTTGATTATCAATGACCGCTTCAAGGATACGGCTGAAATCACCAGAGAGGAAACAACCGGTGGGACGATTCAGGCAATTCGCTGCAAAGCCATTACACGAACGGGCGCCCAGTGTCATAATCGCGCCGCCACCGATTCCCTTTACTGCACCCTGCACCAGAACAAGTATGAAAGTTTTGCGGACCTGAAAACGGATTCCGACACTAAAAACAACCAGGATATAGAAGCTTCCGCCGGATAACAAATAGAAAACCCTGGTAATGATACCCAAAAAGGGAAAGCGAAGAAGAACTCTTCACTTTCCCTTTTTCTTTGGTTTATAAAAAATCCGCTTTCATACCTGCCGGGCACTTTCAAAATAGCGGGTCAGTTGATATAGATCATCCAGGTTAACGACTTCACCCGTTGCATGCGGAATTTGCAATACACGGCCTCCTGGTCCGATTTTTTCAATCAGACGGCGAACTGAACGCGCATCACTTACCGCCATTCTCACAAGACTGTTATGGGAGGATATCAGCTTGTTCTTTAACGACGGGTCAAGCAGATATTTTGTGAACACCTTATTTGAATCTGCTTCCGGTCCTTCTTCGCCAGTCCCCTCTACGTTTACCCGGTTCACAATAAATCCGCCAAACGGCATATTGTTTTCCAATAATTTATCGTATAGGAACAGTGCTTCTTCCATCGGCAGCCGCTGGGGAGTTGCCACTGCCAGAAAAAGAGTTTTATTCCCGGACAGCAATTCTTTGACTGCAGTGGCCCGGCGACTGAATCCCTCGAACATAATATCGTCCCACAATTGCATGAAACCGGCAAAATCGTTTAACACCTCACTGCCAAGAACCTTGCTGATGCCCCTTAAAACCGGCGACGCAATGATGTTCAGCAATCGAAAACCCCACTTTCCGGTTTTCAGGTAAGGCTTAAACAATTTCATAAAAAAATTGTGTCCCAGAATATTCAGCATCCGCTGGGGTGCATCCAGAAAATCGAGAGCCCGCCGACTGGGCGGTGTATCCAGAACAATCAGGTCATATTGATTCTGAGAAAAAATTTCATAGAGCTTTTCCATTGCCATATATTCATGGGAACCCGCCATGTTATTGGACAGATGCTGATAATATCTGTTTTTAAAAATATTTTTCTGAAATTCAGGGGGAGCATACCGGGCAACCAATTGATCGAATGTGCCTTTGGCATCGAGCATCATTGCAAATAAGCCGGCATCAGACAACCGGGAGGCATTTAACACCGAGAGATTTTCTATGGGAACCCGCTGAACATCCACATCAAATTTCTTCAATCCAAGCGAATCCGCTAAACGTCTGGCCGGATCAATTGTTAAGACAATTGTTTTTTTTCCGGACAACGCTCCATACAAGCCGATGGCAGCGGATATCGTCGTTTTCCCGACGCCGCCGCTTCCGCAGCAAACGATTATTTTGGGGCCGTCGGGCGTTTTGATGCAATTTAACATACAGGAAAATTAAATGATGACAATTTTTGAATTTCATCCACAGATAAATCATTTGTAAAGCAAAAAGGGACTTCCTGGACATGGTTTTTTGCTTTTGCACAAATCTCATCAATATGCTTTTGCTGATTGCGACGATGGAGGATGATCTTTCCGGCGGATGCAAGAATACGTTTTTCGACGGAGGAGAACTGTTTAAGGTGACTACTTTCAAGAAATTCAATCTGCTGAATTTCATTTGGGCTGAACGCCGCGGGATATACGCAATTGATGAATGTGGCGGCAACCGGCATATCCAGAGTCTCTTCCGCCTCAGAGTAGAATTCCATGGCTTCATTGACCGGGAGTTCTTCGGGAAGGGCGACCAGCACAAGGCCAGTTTTTTGATGGTTTTTTAAAAGTCGCTGCAGGACCCGTATCTGGTTTGCCACCGGGCCTACCCGGATCATTTTGATCAATAGATCCGGAAGGCGCAGGAGGCTTATTCCATGACCCGTCGCAGGTGCATCCACGATGATAAGATCAAAGGATGATCCGGAGGGATTATTTTCATCCTTTTCCCATCGCCACAAACGACCAAGACTCATGACTTCTTTTAAACCGGGGGTGGCTTCAAAAAGATAATCAAATAACCTGCTGCGGATAATTTTGCCCGCAATGAATCCCGGTGTAACATGCGCCCGGACATAGGCTTCCAATTCTGCCCTGGGCTCGACACGCACTCCCCATATGTTTTGCATCAATTGCCGGGGAAAGTCCGGCAGGGGTCTTTCAAGGTAAAGCTTTCCAATGGAATCCGCATCACCGATTTCCACCAGAAGAATTTTTTTGTTCATGCGCTGGGCGGCATAAGCAAGTGCGACGCTGATGGTTGTCTTGCCAACCCCTCCTTTTCCCATCACAAAAATCAAACGGCGGGAAAACAACCGCTTAAGCCATGCGCCTGCGGGTTCTCCTGCTAAAGTCATATCAGCCATTCCGGCACCGGTAATCCGGCGCCATGATGTTCATCCGTATTTTCAACTGCTGTTTTGAAAACCGGCGGAACGGATCTTCGATTATTTCTTTGATTTTGCGGGCGCTGCCACTTTCTTCGGGACCGCTTTTGCTTTTTCAAGTTTTACGATTTTATTATTCAAATCGCCGATTTTCGCCGTGAGTTCGAGTACCTGGTCGCGACTCGCAAGGTTCATCCTGTTGAGCACTTCATTAATTCGATGATCAATATTTTTAGTAATCCAGCTCTGGATATTATCGCGATATTTTAGTATTTCTTTTTTCAGTTTGGTTGCTTCGAATTCAGAAATCTTATTGTCTTTCACCAGCAGATTAACAACCTTGTCCACTTCTTCTTTGGACATGGTCAGCATTTCCTGCCACATCGAAGCATATTTCTTACCATAATCAGACAATGTGTCACCGCCTTTTCGGAAAAGCTGAACAATAAAGCTTGCGGATTCGTCTTTTTTCTTTTTAGAAGCCGCCTTTTTTGCTTTTGGTTTCGCTTTGCCGGATTTTGCATCCTTGGCCTTGATCTGTGAAACGATATCGCTGGTAATATTCTTTCCGGATTGGGTGTCCACAATTTCAATGTCTTTTTTGGAACGCATTAATTCAGAAATCTGGGACCGAGTGATGTAATTTTTGGTAACGGTATCATAAAATCGACCATTGGCATATTTCTTAATAGTATACATCCGGACCTCCTTTGCGTGCATTAATTAATTAAAATATGGTTAGCAATAAACTGAAAAATTTGATTATGTATAACACAAAAAAAAACTAAAAACAAAAATATCTGCGACGTCTTCAATAAAAACGGCGGCACACCTTTATAGTATGCCGCCGACTGATTCAAATCGATTAGACGGTTTTCTGTTTTTTCAATGTTTCGATGCTGGTGTTCAATGCCTGCATGGCCATTGTCAGTTTTTCGATCTCACCTTTATTCGGCATATTGATGATGCCGGGGAGAGAATTCAGGCTATCGGTGACTTTTTTTTCAACGGTTTCCACCATGGGGATTTTGTACATGAATTTTTTGCTCTTTTCTACTGCTTCATCGAATTTTTTAAGGGCGTCTTTTTCCATATCCCGACCCTTTGCCAAAACCTCGTCCACGGTTTTAGAAATCTTCTTGTAGGGCCCGTCAATGTATTCTTTGCCCTTTTCAATTGATTTCACCACATATTTATCATTGTATTCCTTGAATGTCTCTTTTCCTTTTTCAATATTTTTGGCAACGTACTTTTGGTTGTATTCTTTGAAGGTATCTTTGCCCTTTTCAATGGTTTTTGCCAGATACTTTTCGTTGTAATCCTTGATTTTCCCCGATACGGTTTCAGACGTCTTCTGAATTTTTTCTACGATCACGTTTTTTTTTGCTGCTTCTTTTTTCGCTGCTTTCTTAGCCATTGTTGTACCCTCCTGAAAAAATTGTTATTGGATAAATATGTCAAGTCGGTTAAATCTACCGGAAACACAGTTACTGTTAAACGCATCCTGAAGTTGTGAAAGGCCTCAATGACGCATTGAGCTATAATATATAACGCAATGCGTCATGAGTCAAGCACTTTATTACGTTCTGCCGCACACTTCGAGGAGATAAAAATGAAAATTAGCCTTAAATTTAATTCGAGTACAAAAATAACGCGATGCGTTATGTGCCCTATATGACGCATCGCGTTATCCGTGTCAAGCTTTTTTTTCCGATAATAATTTTTTTTTAGACAAACCGAATTGACATGAAAATATTGATCAACTAAGCTGAACCGCACGAAACACTTAAATTCCAGCGGGGCTTAATGAAAAATGCTTTAATACTATCCGGCGGGGGCGCCCGGGGCGCCTTTCAAGTCGGTGTCATAAAATACCTTAACGAGATCAACTGGGTTCCCGACCTGATCTGCGGTACATCGGTCGGCGCCATAAATGCCGCTGCTTTGGGTTCCGGAATAACTATCGATCAATTGACCCGCCTGTGGAAGACCTATCGCCGGGAAAAAATGTACCGCGTCGCACTGCCGATTATCCTGCGTTCCCTTATAAGCCGAAAGCGGTATTCCCCGCTGTCCGATACCCGCCCGTTAAGAAAACTTCTTGAGTCGCATATAAACCTTAATGCCCTTAAAAACAGCAAGCAGGAAATACTCATCAGCGCCCTGAACATGTTTACGAATCAGATCGTCTATTTCAACCAACACGCGATTAATGTACAGCATCTTATGGCGGCCAGCGCGATTCCCGGACTTTTCGGCTGGGAATATATCGATGGTGTTCCCTATTGGGACGCCGGCCTGATGGTCAATACACCAATTTCACCGGCACTCCAGCTTGATGCCAGGGAGATTATCGTTGTGCTGCATTCACCGGTGGGCGCATTTAACACCAAAGAACCTAAAACCTCCATGCAAGTGGCCGAGCTTGTTTTTGAACATTTCCTGATAGGTTCCTATACGAACGCGCTTCCTGATTCTTCCTGGCAAAACAACCCGGATGCAGCCTGTCACAGAACTCCCCTGCCGAATTCCCCGCAACTTCAGCTTGCCGCGAAAGGCACAAGTATTTTAACCGTGGCACCGACGCGCATGCTTGGATTCACATCATTGCTTAATTTCTCCCTTCGGCAGGCAACAACGTTAATCGACGAAGGCTATAATTGCGCCCGGATGCAGCTCAAGCCTTATCTTCATAAATTATAGTCACCCTGTCCAGCATTAGGACGGTCCATACTCGAACTATCCATTGACAAAAACCGCTAAAACTGGTATGACCTCTTACCAATATGGAGCAGCCATTAAACAGAAGGTTTTGAATGAATTTTGACAAGCCATTTCGTCCGGCCCAGTTTACAGAACATAAACTCATTTGCGCCATTCTTGACGGCACCTATCCTTCCGGTTCCGCATTACCATCGGAACGGTGTCTGGCGGAACAGTTCTGCGTGACCCGGCCCACCATCCGTGAAACACTGCAGCGTCTTGCCGGTGAAGGCTGGATTACGATCCGTCACGGAAAACCCACTGAGGTGAACAATTACTGGGAATCCGGAGGATTGCGCCTGCTGGGAACAATGGTCCGTTACAGTGAAGTGCTGCCGGAATCATTTATCATTTATCTTCTTGAACTCAGGGAAATTTTGACACCGCCCATCGCCAGAATGGCGGTGACCCGTGCACCATCCATTATATATGACAAACTTGCCTTGCACAAAACACTGGAAAACACCCCGGATGCGTTTACCGAATTCGACTGGCACCTGCAGCAGCTGATGGCCGTCCATTCGGGAAATCCAGTCTATCCCTTAATACTAAATGATTTTACTTCGATCTTTAAAACCATGGCAATTTTCTATTTTAATGAGACAGATGCTCGCCAGGCATCATTGAAATTTTATGAAAATCTGCAGCACGCGATTGAAGTCAACAATGATAAGGTGGTCGAAGACGTGGTCAGAAACGCCATGAAAAAAAGCATTGAAATCTGGACCCGGATAAAAAATGTTTGAAATGCAGAAGGTCAAAAGAACCATTCACCACAGGGGGTAGCGTATGAAAAATAAAGATCTGTTACTTGCCATTGACAACGGCACCCAGAGCCTGAAAGCAATGATTTTTGATCTTTCCGGCAATATGATGGCGATTCAAAAAATACCTTTTGAACCTTATTATTCCGAGCATCCCGGTTGGGCGGAGCAAGATCCCGAGATGTACTGGAAGACCCTGTGCAATGCCTGTCAGGGATTGTGGGCGCAGAAAGGAATTGATAAAAACCGGATCGCCGGCGTTTCACTGACCACCCAGCGGGGAACCGTCATCAATGTAGATAAAGAAGGAAAACCCCTTCGCCCGGCCATCCTCTGGCTGGATCAGAGAAAAACATTCGGTCTGCCAAAAATCGGCGGCCTTTGGGGCCTATTGTTTAAAGTCGCCCGGGTTTCC
>JAHECJ010000110.1 GCA_024641805.1 Desulfococcus sp. | reverse complement strand
CGCGCATACTTGATTGTTATTATTCACGATCAAAAACATGGTTTTTATTAAAGCAAATACTTTCCCAAAGTGCAATTGTTACTTTATCGTCCGAACGTAAAGCGCCACTTTCTGCGAGGGCTTTAATTTTAATCCTTAAAAGACGCTATTATACCTATGTTCACGCATCCGGCCCTGAATGGTCGCGTTTTGAGTAAAAGGAGGTTTTAAACCGCTCAAATGAATCATTTATAATGGCCGTTCGCATGGTTTGCATCAGCTGCAGGTAGTAATGCAGGTTATGGATGGTGTTTAAGCGGTAGGACAGCAGTTCCCGTGACCGGTAAAGGTGATGAAGGTAGGCCCGGGAGTAGTTTTTGCAGGTGTAGCATGTGCATTCGGAATCCACGGGATCGGTATCTGTTTTGAATTGCGCGTTGTTGATATTGATGTTGCCGAAAGATGTGAACAACTGTCCGTTTCGGGCATTTCGGGTGGGCATCACGCAGTCGAACATGTCCGCTCCCAAAGATACCAGTTCCACCAGGTCTTCGGGGGTTCCCACGCCCATGATATATTTGGGTTTTTCATCCGGCAGCAGGGGGAGCGAATGGCCGGCCATTTCCATCATCAGGTCCTTAGGTTCGCCCACGCTCAATCCGCCCAGCGCATACCCGGGGAAATCAAGTTTAATGAGTGCCTCGGCGGATTGCTGCCGGAGATGTTTGAACATGCCGCCCTGGACAATCCCGAACAGGGAATTCTTCCGGTCGGTTATCTCATTCCATCGGGTTTTGCAGCGCCCGGCCCACCGGGTGGTTAGTTCCAGAGCTTCTTTGGCCTGTTGTTCATCCGCCGGATAGGGGATGCAACTGTCCAGGCACATGATGATGTCCGCTCCCAGGGTGGTCTGAATGTCCACCGCATCTTCCGGGGTGATCAGGTGCCGGGATCCGTCAATATGGGACTGAAAATCAAACCCGTCTTCCGTGGTTTTGGAAATTTTAGCTAAAGAGAAAATCTGAAATCCGCCGCTGTCGGTCAATATCGGACCGCTCCAGTTCATAAACGAATGCAGGCCGGAAAAACGGCGGATAACCTCCATTCCGGGCCGGAGATACAAATGATAGGTGTTGCCTAAAATGATCCGGGCCCCGCAGTCATGGAGTTCCTCGGGGATCACCGCCTTCACTGTCCCGGCGGTTCCCACCGGCATGAATATCGGGGTAGGGATGACGCCATGCGGGGTCGCCAGGACCCCGGCCCGCGCCCGCGAATCGGTGGATTTTTTATCTATCTGAAATTTAATCATATTCCCCCATTGTTAATCATTCTATGATGGTAAAGAAAAAAGCTTCAAGTTCAAGGCACGCGAGTCCTTCAGAAATGATGCGTACTTTTTGTACGCTGAATTGACGAGGGATGAAGCGCAACGCCGAAATTGGACTTTTTGCGAAGCCAGCATTTATTCAATGAACATCGCATCCCCATAACTGAAAAACCGGTATTTTTCGGTTACGGCAACACCATAGGCATTTAAGATATTCTCCCGCCCGGCAAATGCCGACACAAGCATGATCAGCGTGGATTTAGGCAGATGAAAGTTGGTTACCATAGCGTCAACGCATTTAAACGTGAAGCCCGGGTATATGAAAATGTCGCAGTTGCCCGTGCCCGGATGAATCCGTCCCTTTTCATCGGCAACATATTCCAGGGTTCTTACCGATGTGGTGCCCACGGCCACTACCCGTCGGCCGTCGGCTTTTGCGGCATTGATCATTCCCGAGGTGCTTTCGGATATGATGAAATGCTCTGAATGCATCTGGTGGTCGCGGATATCTGAACTCCGGATGGGCATGAAGGTGCCGTATCCCACATGAAGGGTAATGTCGGCAATTAAAACTCCCCGGTCCTTTAATTGATAGAGCATGTTGCCGGAAAAATGGAGGCCGGCGGTGGGAGCAGCCACCGCGCCTTTGTGCTGTGCGTAAACCGTCTGATATGTGGTTTTGTCTTTCCATTTCGGGTCTGTTGCCTGTTCCCGTTTGATATAGGGCGGCAGCGGCATTACACCGTTTTTGTCCATCACATCGTCAAACGGTTTTTCGCTGAAAAATTCAAGGGTGCACGTCCGTTCGTGAACCGCCGTTACCGTTGCCTTTAAATCCGGCCCGAAATCGATGCGGGTGCCGGGTTGGGGGGATTTGGATGCTTTGACCAGGCATTCGTATTCAATTTTTCCGCCGGTTCGATTATTCCTTGCGGCTGCATAGTTGACGATCAGGATCTCAATTTTTCCGCCGGTCTCCTTGCGGCCGAACATCCGCGCCGGAATCACCTGCGTATTATTGATCACCAGCACATCCCCTTTTTTCAGCAGATCCGTGAGGGATGTAAACTGATGATGGCGGATTTCTCCGGTCTCCCGGTTTAAATGCAGAAGCCGGGACTGGTCTCTTTTGGCGACCGGTTCCTGGGCGATCAGGGCTTCCGGGAGAAAATAATCATAGTCGGTTAAGGCGTACATGGTTTTCTATTTGTTCACTAATCTATTATTTTTTGTTGGCCTGAGTTGGGCGAAATATTTTGATATTAAATCCCGATTGTAATCATTATCATTGAACAGGTGTTTTGGTTTATTATACAGCGGATGAAGGCAGGAATAACGGTTTTTTGAGGAAGCATCAGCCGGGCTTTGCCGCAGGGCAGGTCACATCTTGCCGATATACACAAGAATGAGCCCGGTCAGCATGAGTACAAAGCCGAACTTGCGCAGGGAGTCGTCCGGAATTTCCAGGACTTTCCTCATCATTTGTTTCATATTCTCCGGAAACCCGAAATAGGGGAGCCCTTCGATAATCATCACCATGCCGATAACACACACAAAAAATTTCATTTTTACTTCAATCTCCCACAGTTAAGCACAGTTTAAAAACAAATTACTATATCTTCCAGTTATTGAATTTGTCAAAATAAAATCGGGCGATGCATTGATTGGGAAAAGCCTGTTTTTTGCCAGGGTCTTTTATGCGACCATTAAATAAAGGTTGACGATTTGCCGTCATTTATAACATAAAAAAAGTTTAACAAACCGTTGCGTTTTATACAGCTCATCGGAAAATATGAATTTGCATTAATCCAGCGAGTGCCAATTTTCGAAGTTTAAGGATAAAAAAATGGAATTTGAACCGGTTATCGGCCTTGAGGTCCATTCCCAGCTAAAAACCAATACAAAAATTTTCTGTTCCTGCTCCACCGAGTTCGGTGCAGACCCCAATACCCATGTGTGCCCCGTGTGTCTGGGAATGCCGGGGGTGCTGCCGGTGTTAAACAAAACCGTGGTGGAATTTGCCATGCGCATGGGCCTTGCCACCCACTGCACTATTTCGCGCCGGAGCCGGTTTGCCAGAAAAAATTATTTTTATCCGGACCTTCCCAAAGGCTACCAGATTTCCCAGTATGAACTTCCCATTGCCGAACACGGGCACATCAATATTACCCTGGAAGACGGAACCACCAAACGGATCGGGATTACCCGCATTCACATGGAAGAAGATGCCGGCAAGCTCATCCATGATCCGGTCCGGCCGGTGAGTCTGGTGGATTATAACCGGACCGGAACGCCATTGATTGAGATCGTTTCCGAGCCGGATATCCGATCCCCGGAAGAAGCCGGTGCGTACCTGCGCCAAATCCGGTCCATTTTAAGATACCTGGGCATCAGTGACGGCAACATGGAAGAAGGGAGTTTCCGGTGTGACGCCAATGTGTCCATCCGTCCCAAAGGAACCGAAACCTTCGGCACCCGGGCCGAACTGAAAAACCTGAATTCCTTCAAATATGTTGAAAGCGCCATCGCTTATGAGATCAAGCGCCAGAAAGCCGTCATTGCCGAGGGCGGCAAAGTGGTGCAGGAAACCCGCCTGTGGGACAGCGCCAAAAACCGATCCAACTCCATGCGGGGCAAGGAAGAGGCTCATGATTACCGGTATTTCCCCGACCCGGACCTGGTGCCGATCGTCATTGACGATGCGTGGATCGCGTCGGTCAGACAAAGCCTGCCCGAACTGCCCGAAGCCCGGAAAGAGCGGTTTGTCAGCGAATACGGCCTTCCCCTCTATGATGCGGAAGTATTGACAGCCGCCAAAGAACTGGCCGATTATTTTGAAGACTGCGCACGCATTGTTGAAAATCCCAAGCTGGTCAGCAACTGGGTCATGGGCACATTGCTGGGCCTGCTCAATGCCGAGGGAAAAACCATCGAACAGTCGCCGGTGTCATCCTCCCAGCTGGCCGAGCTGCTCGCCTTGATCGAGGCCGATGTGATCAGCGGAAAAATCGCCAAAACCGTGTTTGATGAAATGGTCAAATCCGGGAAAGCTCCTAAAGCGATTGTGGCGGAAAAGGGCCTGGTCCAGGTGACCGATGAATCCGCGATTGAATCAGCGGTGGACCAGGTGATCGCAGCCAACCCCGGAGAAGTGGAAAAATTCAAAGCCGGGAATGCCAAGCTCATGGGCTTTTTTGTGGGGCAGGTGATGAAGGAAACGAAAGGCAAGGCCAACCCGCAGATTGTGAATAAGCTGCTGGCTCAGAAGTTGAAATAAAGAAGAGTAAAACCTCATCTAACGCCCGATGACTGTTTTTTGTTTTGGGTTGCGAGACTCTTTAAAATGCTCACAACCATTCGTATGCTCCGCTTTTGTATCGTCTATACGCCTTGTCCTCAGACGTTAGCTGAGGTTTTGAAATCATATGAGATTGTTTTTAAGTGATTGAAGCCGAAAGGATTTTTCTAGTTTGGTAAGCACTTTTTGATCAAAAAGCAAATAACCGTTGCAGGACAGAAATTACTTCCAACTGGGTTTTGGGATCTATGGTTCCCATTTTTTTAATCAAACGTTTTTTATCCAGCGTTCGTATCTGGTCTAAAACAATTTGGCCCTGTTGCTTTTTAAATTTACATCCAACCCGTGTCGGGTAATTTTTGACCACACTTGTCATCGGCGCGACGATAACGGTGTTGATATGGAAGTTCATTTCATCCGGTGAAATGACCAGACACGGTCGTATTTTCTGGATTTCGGAACCGACTGTTGGATCAAGAGCAGTCAGATAAACATCAAATCGATGGACTACCACTGCCATTGGTCATCATCCCATTCGTTTGAAATCAAATCCATTTCATCAATCAATTTGTCGTCACCATTTTCTGCCATGGTTTTGAATTCAGACTCCCATCCGTTTCGGGGATTACTGGCCGGGCGGAGAATGATCTGATTATTGTCAACTTCAAGCTCAACATCATCCATGATGCCGGTCTGTTCCAGAATCGGTTTTGGAATCCGGATGCCTTGGGAATTGCCGATTTTTACAATGCGTGCTCTCATCTTTGTCTCCAGGATTTTATTTTATCGGTGGAAACATTGTAATTACATTTGGCTTAAAAGTCAAGGAAGCAATGTTTTTATTTTATTCAATACTTCATCCTTCTGAATTGATACAATCCTTCTCAAAAATCTCCCGCATCTGGGCGGGTAGTTCCGGCGTTTCAATCGTTTGAGATCCTTGGTTTTCCGGCAACACGACTGTCAGCGAACGGGCGTGCAGTCCGAGCCGGTCAAAGCCGCAGTTTTCCTTCAGAAATTTGATGGCCCGGTCTGAGCCGTAACGGGCGTCGCCCACCACCGGATGGCCGGCCAGTTTGGTATGCCGCCGGATCTGGTGTTTCCTGCCTGTGAGTAGTTCAACCTCCACCAGGGTGTAGTGGGCGCTGGTATCGATGATTCGGTACCGGGTTTCGCAGGGCTGTTTGGGGCCGCTGCCCACGGGGTTTTTTCTGCCTCCGCTGTCTTTTGCCAGAGGCCATTGCCAGGTTCCCCAAAAGTGGCCGGTTTTCACCGGGGTGAGCGACCCGTGCAATATGGCGATATACCGTTTTTTTACACTCCGTGTTTCAAACTGTTCTGAAAAAAACCGGAATGTTTCCCGGTCGGCGGCCAGCAGCAGCACCCCGCTGGTCTCTTTATCCAGGCGATGAACCGGATGGATTCCGTAGCCGGGATCAAGAATGATGTCTTTGAATATCGATGGCTTTTTTTGGATATAATCCAGTGTGATAGAGCACAGATCGCGACCGGGGTCATTGTGGATGGACAGACCGGCCGGCTTGTCCACCGCCAGCCATCCTTTTGCAGAGGCAAGCACCGGTATTTGTAAGGATTTAAAATTGATGGTGATCATGATAATGCCTTTTCATATTTTTTATTCATCACCCGGATGAATGCGTTTTTATGATTGTCAAAATGGGTTTTCATAAGATAGATAATTTAAAAAAAATTATCATAGGTGATAAATTGAAAAAACGACCCATGACACCCAGCTACATTGTTTTTTATATACTGTTTTTGCCGGATACCTGGCGGATTTTGATCGGGGTGATCTTCTCCGCTGTTCTGTCTCCCCTGGCCGCGCCCCCGTCCATGGGAATCAGTGCCAGAATTTTGATCTATATCATGATGGCGACCATCGGGTATTCGGCATCCGGCATTCCGGGCCGCTGGATCTCGACAATGTTTAAAAAATTGGTTCTTGGCGATAAACTTCCGAAGTAATCGACGCTGTTATTTTGCTGGTTCAGTAAAAAACAACAGTATGGCTAAGTTCAAAGTCACATATACAAGGCGTAGCTGTTTTTAAGGCAAGAAAGTATACAAGTAGTATCTTGAAGTACCTGAAAAACCGCTACAACGCAGTAGATGGGAGTTTGAAAGACGCCATCATTCTTTGTCCGCCCACACATCATACAACTCCCGAAGCGCCAACCGGATATTCCCTTGATGGGCGGCAAAA
>JAHECJ010000109.1 GCA_024641805.1 Desulfococcus sp. | reverse complement strand
TCAGCCGAATCTGAAAGAAGGCAAAGGCGGCCTTAGGGATTATCACACACTCCGATGGATCGCCGGAATAAAATATGATCTGCAGCAGACCCGGGATTTGGAATTTCAGGGAGTATTGACTCACTTTGAATATAATGAACTTAGGTCGGCGCTCTCATTTATCTGGAATGTCAGAAACAAGCTGCATCTGCTGGCAAAAAGAAAGTGCGACCAGCTGTATTTTGAATATCAGCGGCCGGTGGCTGAGTCCATGGGGTTTTCAGATGAAAAAGGGCAGTCGGCCGTTGAGAAGTTTCTCGGTGAACTCCATTCACATATGACGTTTATTAAAAATCAGCTCCAGCTTTTTTTATATGAATTCGGGTATGGGAAAAGGGGAAAATGGCGACAGAGCGCGCGAAAAATTAGTGAACATCCCGGAATTCATCTGTTTAAGGAACGGCTGAATTTTGACTCGCCGGAAACCATACTCAATGATCCTGAAATGCTGATTAAGATTTTTGAAGTCAGTGCAAAGCTAAAAATGCCGATTAGTCGGGAGGCGGAGAGGCTGGTCCGGGAATTTAATTACTTAGTCGGCAATCAGTTCAGATCCTCCTGGTCGGTAAGGAATTCATTTGAAAAAATTCTTATTTTGCCGGCACCCACGTTCAATGTGCTGGAACAAATGCTGAATACCGGTTTTCTGGTTAGCCTGATTCCCGAGTATAAAAGCATCGTCAACCGGATTCAATATGATGCCTATCACCTCTTTCCGGTCGATCGTCATATGCTGAGAACCGTGTATACGCTGAAAATGTTCGGCGAATCGGAAGACCCTGAACAGGATGAACTCTGTGTCAGGCTGTATCGTGGCTTAAAGCGTAAAAAGATACTTTTGCTGGCTGCATTGCTCCACGATATCGGTAAAGGACAGGAAGGACGTCATTCGCAGGCCGGCGCGGATATCTCTGCGGCTGTGTTAAAGCGCATGGGATATAATTTGCGGGAGATTGATCTCGTATCATTTCTGATTGAAAACCATCTTCTGCTGATTAAAATTGCTACCCGCCGGGATATTAATGATGAAGAGACGGCAATCGTATGTGCCCGCCAGATCATGGACGGCAACCGCTTGAGAATGCTGTATCTCCTGACGGTTGCCGACTCCTGTGCAACCGGGCCAAAAGCATGGAACAGTTGGACGGCGTCGCTACTGAGGGATTTTTTCCTTAAAGTTCTTGGAATTCTGGAAAAAGAGGAGTTTGCAACCACCAGTGTCGTCAATCGCATAGCTAAGAAAAAGAAAGCAGTGCTTGAAGCCGGTCTGGAACTTGAAGGTGTTGATGTGGGTGAGATTTTCGATGAAATGTCTCCTCGTTATATGCTGTATACAGGAGTTGAAGACATTGTTTCCCATATTCATTTATACAACCGTCTTGCCGGTAAACCATTTGTATTGGATGTTGCGCATGATGCCGAGCTGAATAGCCGGACAGTGACATTTTGCGCCAAAGATCGGCCCGGTCTGTTTTCGAAAATCGCCGGGGTCTTTACATTAAATAATATCAACATTCTCGATGTGCATGCCAATACATGGAAAAACGGAATTGCACTGGATATTTTTATTGTTGAACCGCCGCCCGAGCAGCTGTTTGAAGCCGAACGGTGGCAGCGGGTGAAAAATAATCTTGAAGCGGTCCTTGCCGGCGAGATGGACCTTCAATCGGAAATTTCTAAAAAAGCAATCATAGGGAAGCGGGCGGAGGCGTATATATCCATCCGGCCGAATCGGGTGGATGTGGACAATGAAAGCTCCAGTTTTTATACTATAATCGAAGTTTTTTCTTATGATTTTAAAGGGTTGCTTTACAATGTGACCGACGTGATCAGCCGTCTGGGGTTGAACATCACTGTCGCAAAAATCGCAACCAAAGTGGATCAGGTGGTGGATGTCTTTTACGTCAGAGATGATAATGATTCAAAAGTTGATGATCCGGCGGCTGTAGAACGGATAAAAAAAGAGATTTCGGGAGTCTTGCCTGTTAATGGGTAAGGATAAATTTTCGGGTCAAAATATATAGGTATAATTTTAAACGGTGTAAAGGGAGAGGTGAAATGACAAAAAAAATTATGTTGCTGTCCGCTATGTTACTGCTAATTCCGATTTCATCGGCGGTTGCGGCCGATAGCATGGATTCAGGAGATACCGCATGGATGATCGTGGCTACAGCGCTTGTAATGATGATGACACCGGCGGGGCTGGCACTTTTTTATTCGGGGATGTCCCGATATAAAAATCTTTTAAACACATTTGCGATGACATTTGTGTCTTATTGTCTGGGGAGTGTTATTTGGGTCGCATGGGGATATACCCTCGCTTTCGGGCCGGATCACGGAGGTATCGTTGGCGGGTTGGGGCATCTGTTTTTAAATGGCATTGATGTCAGCAGTGTCTCCGGATCCATCCCAACCTACGTTTTCGTGTTGTTTCAGTTGACGTTTGCCGGGATTACGGTTGCCCTGGTTCTCGGGTCTATCGTTGACCGGATGAAGTTTTCTTCATGGATTGTCTTTGCGACCCTGTGGATAACTTTTATCTATTGTCCCATTGCCCACTGGGTCTGGGGGGGCGGATGGATGGGTAAAATGGGGGCGCTGGATTTTGCGGGTGGTAATGTGGTTCACATTAACGCTGGTGTTGCCGGTCTGGTTTTGGCCCTGGTGCTCGGAAAAAGAAAAGGGTATGGCCGCGATGCGATGTTCCCGTCGAGTGTGACATTGACAGCGTTGGGAGCCGCACTGTTATGGTTCGGGTGGTTTGGATTTAACGCAGGAAGCCAGTTGGCAGCAGATGGCGTGGCTGGTTCCGCGTTTTTGGTAACCAATACATCCGCAGCTATGGCAGCTCTGGCATGGATGTTTGCGGAATGGTTTGTTACAAAGCGTCCCACGGTGCTTGGCATCGCATCAGGTGCTGTTGCCGGACTGGTTGGTATTACGCCGGCCGCCGGTTTTGTAAACCTTCCGGCATCATTAATCATAGGGTTGGTCGCCGGCGTACTGGGTTATTTCAGTGTCTCCACGCTGAAACTGAAAATGGGATATGATGATTCCCTGGATGCTTTTGGGGTGCATGGCCTTTGCGGCATATGGGGCGCAATCGCCACGGGCCTGTTTGCATGTCCGGCGATTTCCGGTGCGTCGGGACTTTTTTATGGTAATCCCAAGCAGGTAGTGATTCAGTTGGTGTCAATTGTTGCCACCATCGGCTATACAGCAGTAGGAACACTGATTATTGTCTACATAACAAAATTCGTTACCGGCGGGCTGCGAGTAGAGGTTGAGCAGGAAGTTGAAGGGCTTGACAGCGCCTTACATGGCGAAAGAGCGTTTGAGATCGGATAGTCTTGCATTTAAGAAGTTAATATTTAAATATAATCCATAAAGGAGGAAGGGTCATGAAAAAAATAGAAGCCATTATTAAACCGTTTAAGTTAGATGATGTCAAACAGGCGTTGAGTGATATCGGTCTTCAGGGTATGACCATCACCGAAGTGAAAGGTTACGGGCGTCAAAAAGGCCACAAGGAGATTTACCGGGGAGCTGAATACCTTGTTGATTTTATTCCAAAAATTAAAATTGAAATTGTCGTCGCCAAAGAAAGGCTGGATGAAGTGCTTGAAACGATCAAGAAGTCGGCAAGTACTGGGAAAATCGGGGACGGTAAGATATTTGTCATGTCTCTGGAAGAAGTTGTCCGGGTTCGTACCGGTGAAACAGGTGTGGAAGCGATATAATATTTGAATTTTAAGTGCCTCATGAAGTGTTTCAGCGAAAAATATTAAAAATCGAATACATAATAATTAGTTATATCGATGTTGATTTTGATGACCGGTCAAAGGGTCCAGCTAGGACTCCTTGGCCGGCCGCCATGAAATAGCGGTCGGTAATCTCAAAGAGTGTTTATCCGGAAAATGGACACAATGATCGTTGATGGATGAACACGAACTAATTAAGGAGGAAATTGAAATGACAAGCCCAAAAGATGTATTAGCGTTGGTAAAAGAAAAGGATATCCGTGTGATCGATATCCGTTTCATGGATTTCCCGGGGATCTGGCAGCATTTTTCAGTGCCGATTTCGGAACTGGACGAATCCAGTTTTGAAGATGGATTTGGTTTTGACGGATCCAGTATTCGGGGATGGCAGCCCATAAACGCCAGTGACATGCTGGTTATTCCGGATGCATCAACCGCGAAAGTGGATCCGTTTTATGAAGTGCCGACACTTGTACTGATTGGAAATATAGTGGATCCGATTACCCATGAGGCATATACCCGCGACCCTAGAAATATCGCTCAAAAAGCGGAAGCTTACTTAAAACAGACCGGGATCGGTGATACGGTCTTTATCGGACCGGAAGCGGAATTTTTTATTTTTGATGATGTTCGGTTCGATTCCGGAAGCAACCATGCCTTTTATTCCATTGATTCCCAGGAGGGCATCTGGAATAGCGGCCGGGATGAATTTCCGAACCTGGGCTATAAGCCCAAACATAAGGAAGGGTATTTCCCGGTACCGCCGTTGGATAAATTCCAGGATATCAGAACGGAAATGATGTTGACGCTTCAAGATCTCGGTATTGATGTAGAGTGTCAGCACCATGAAGTAGCCACAGCAGGCCAGGCGGAAATAGATATGCGCTTTAAACCGCTGCTGCAGATGGGCGACCAGATGGTATGGTTTAAATACGTCTTGAAAAATGTGGCATACCGGCATGGTCATACTGTCACATTTATGCCAAAACCGTTGTTTGCAGACAATGGCTCCGGCATGCATACGCACATCAGTATCTGGAAAGACGGGGAACCCCTGTTTGCCGGTGACAAGTATGCCGGTGTTTCCCAGACAGCATTATATGCCATCGGCGGAATACTGAAACATTTTAAAGCATTATGCGGGTTGACCAACCCGACCACGAACTCCTATAAACGCCTGGTTCCCGGTTATGAAGCACCGGTAAACCTGGCTTATTCCAGCAGAAACCGGAGTGCGGCGATTCGTATTCCCATGTATTCGGCATCCCCCAAAGCAAAGCGCATCGAATTCCGAACGCCGGACCCGTCTTGTAACGGTTATCTCGCATTTTCGGCAATCCTGATGGCAGTCATCGATGGGATTGAAAATAAAATTGAGCCGGGTGATCCGCTGGATAAAAATATTTATGACCTGCCGCCGGAAGAACTGGCCAAGGTCGATTCTGCTCCGGGTTCCCTGGCCGAGGCGCTTGAAGCGTTGAAAAACGATCATGATTTCCTGCTTAAAGGGGATGTGTTTACACCGGATGTCATTGAGAGATGGATTGAGTACAAAATCGAAAATGAAGTTCATCCGGTTCAACTGAGGCCGCATCCGTATGAATTCTTCCTGTATTTTGATATATAATTCAGCACCTTGCCAGGTAGCTTTGAAGTAAAGGCCCTGAGAGATATGTATCTTTCAGGGCCTTTTTAGCGGCAGGCGATTTCAGGCAAAAGAGAGCCTGAAACATTTTCAAAATCTAAAAGTTTTTCATCTTCAAAATCGATTTTTGTTGACAAGAGGGAAGATTTTTATCATTTTATTAGTGGTCGGACCACCGAATCATTGAATCATTGTTCGTAATGGAAAGGTTGCGCTTGAATTGAAAGAAAATATCCCCTTGCTCAAACCATTAAACAAAACCAAGCTATACGAAGAAATTGTTGAACAGTTGACAAGCCGAATCATCAACCGCGATATCGAACCAGGGGAGAAACTGCCGGCCGAACGGAATTTGGCTGAAATGCTGGGTGTCAACAGGTCCACAGTTCGTGAAGCATTGCGAAAACTTGAAAGTATGGAATTACTTGAAATAAAGCATGGTGAAGGAGTTTATGTTAGAGATTATCTTGAAAGCGGGAACCTGGAGCTGATCAAGGCCATTCTTTTCAGAAACGGGAGTTTGGATTCAAGCGTTTTCAAAAATCTGCTGGACCTGAGATCGCTGATTGTACCGGAAATGGCTGGCTGTGCCGCAAAAAACAGAACTGATGAGGATCTGGTTAAACTGGAACAAATCATATTTAATGATAAAATGCCGGTTGGAGAACGGGATCTGCGTCTTCATAATGCTATTGCAAGAGCCAGCGGCAATGTATTATTTGTAGTGCTCCTTAATGCCTTTACCAGCCAGGCAAAGGAATTTTATGATATCTATTTTGTTGATGACGAGAATAAAACCAATGCACCGGTTTTTCACAGAGCAATATTTCAGGCCATTAAAAATCAGGAACCGGGTAATGCCAGGAAAATAATGCAGGAAGTATTGAAAGCCGCGGGTGAAAAAATCCTGAAAATTTTAGACAGCAATGAAAATAAATTCGACCAACCTTAAATATATCGGAGGCAGTGATGTCAAATAATCGTTTTCAGCCGGACTGGAGTGAAAAAGCACCCAAAAAGGGCTCCTACAGATCAATCTTTAAATGGGGCAGCCCCAAGGAATTCAAACACCCGAGTCATGAATGGTACCTGATGCTCAAAGAAGAATTTTCAATGACCGATGAAGACTTTAAGAAACCCCGGCTGGAGGGAAACGAAAAGGTTGTCGTTAATCAGAAGATTACCATAACCCAGGCACAGATCAAATCGTTTCAGGATATTGTCGGAAAGAAAAATGTATCTTCCGATGATTACAGCCGGGTCAAATACAGCCACGGCAAGACTGTGGATGAAGCAATGGATTTAAGACAGAATCTGGTACGCAACGTGCCGGATATTGTCGTTCATCCGAGAAATAAACAGGATGTTCAGAAAGTAGTCGCGTATTGCAACGAAAAGAAGA
>JAHECJ010000108.1 GCA_024641805.1 Desulfococcus sp. | reverse complement strand
AAATATTCTATCTCTTAAATAGAATTTTCGCACTCTTTTGCAATAAAGACGGTTCTCAGGATGAAACCCAATGATGTATTAGAACATTCAAGCCGAATCGGGCTGCTCGCAGACTCCCATGGAAATCTGGAATCTATTTTAAAAGGGGTTGATCGACTAAAGAAAGCCCGATCCCATAAGTTAATACACTTAGGAGACATATTTGATTCTTTGCACAATGATAATCTATATGAAATTTTTGAAGCTATTAACCTCAACAATTTTATGGCGGTTAAAGGAAACAATGACTTTCAAATAGAAACGATGCTGAATAATGGCCATTATTCTGATCTCAAGTTAAATGAAAAAAAAAGAATCATTTCATTTTTAAAAAAATTGCCGATGTTGCTGGTAAATGGAAAAATTTGTTTTACCCATTCGCTGCCTTTTGATTCGGTCAGATCGTTTTACGAGCCCATTGATACCGGTTCCACCGAGCGGGCAGGGCAATTGTTTAACGAAACACCCTACCAATTAATATTTGCCGGACATTCGCATTCCAGCATTCTTTTTCGATGGCGTTCCGGAATGGTATCGCGTGAACCCATAGAACCGGATGAAAAGATTATTTTCAACCCGTCCGAAAGATATATCATTATTGTAGGATCTTCGGATAACGGAGAATGCGGGGTCCTGGATATGGATCAAATGGCTTACCAGAGAATCAACATTCACCTATAAAATTAGAAAATTTGTCGTCACGGCGGTCTTTTCTATTAACTATCAGGGCTCTCCTAATATGCCGGAATCTGCGAAAAAGATAAATATAACCAAAGCACTTGGAATCTGCCTGGGCGCGTCAACGATCTCAATCGTGCAGGTCGAAAAGAATGCTCTGGAAAATTTCAGTGATTCACCTCATCCAAAAGACACGGTTAATGTTATTGGCTGCGCAACATACGCCCATGCCGGCAACCCGAAAGACACACTTTTGTCCGCATTATCATCTCTGGATTTGAAATCATTTGACAGAATAGCTGCCACCGGGCGGCGGTTCAGGCATTTTGTGAATTTTGCATCCATATCCGAACCTGAAGCAGTCGAGTCTGCGTATCAGTTTATTAAACCACTGGATATTGATTCCCCCGCGATTGTGTCTGCGGGGGGAGAAACTTTCATGGTCTATGTTTTAAACAGCAACGGACTGATATCCAATGTACTGACCGGTAACAAGTGTGCATCCGGCACCGGTGAATTTTTTAAACAGCAGCTGAGAAGAATGAATGTATCCCTGGAAGAAGCACTAAGATGGTCATCGATTGAAGATCCTTATAATGTTTCCGGCCGTTGTTCTGTTTTCTGCAAATCGGATTGTACCCATGCCATCAATAAGGGAATCCCCAAATCAAGAGTAACCGCCGGCCTGTGCCGTATGATGGCCGGCAAAATCATCGAACTCCTGAAAAAAGTGGAAAAAAAGAATATCATGATCGTCGGGGGAACAGGCAGAAACCAGATGATGATCGGGTTTTTAAAAAAAGAAATCCCCGGACTTCTGGTTCCTGAAGAAGCCCCATATTTTGAGGCTCTGGGAGCGGCTCTCTGGGCGCTGAACCATGAAGAGTCAAAAAATCCGAATATTAATAATTTTTTTAACACGCACTCTCATTCATTTGACACATTGCCCCGGCTGGATCTTTTTCAGGACCGGGTTGTGTTTAACACTATTTCAAAAAAATCTACCGAACCCGGCGACATCTGCATCCTGGGCCTGGATGTCGGTTCCACGACCACTAAGGCTGTTCTGGTCCGTCAATCCGACAATTCAGTTTTAGCCTCCATTTACTTGTTAACCGATGGCGATCCGGTCGGTGCTTCCAAAAAATGCTACAAAAATATTTTAAACCAGATCCAGGAACAGATAAATCCTTCTGAATTAAAAATAATCGGAATCGGGGTATGCGGTTCCGGCCGTCAAATTGCAGGACTGCATGCATTGACTGATGGGGTCATCAATGAAATCATTGCCCACGCCTCGGCAGCGGTTTATTTTGACCCGGAGGTGGACACGCTTTTTGAAATCGGCGGCCAGGATGCGAAATACACATTTATCACGTCTGGGGTTCCCTCGGATTATGCCATGAACGAAGCCTGTTCCGCAGGTACTGGCTCGTTTCTTGAAGAAGCTGCATTTGAAACAATGGGTATCCACGTTGAGGATATTGCAGCCGCAGCGATGATGGGGAAACAGCCGCCGAATTTTAATGACCAGTGTGCTGCATTTATCTCATCAGACATTAAAACTGCTATCCATGAAGGCGTTGACCATCATGATATTATCGCAGGCCTGGTGTATTCTATTTGCATGAATTACATCAACCGGGTGAAGGGCAATCGGCCGGTCGGGGAGAAGATATTCATGCAGGGTGGGGTCTGTTATAATCATGCCATACCGCTGGCAATGGCCGCCCTAACTGGAAAAAAAATTATCGTCCCGCCGGAACCCGGGTTGATGGGGGCTTACGGCGCAGCGCTTGAAATTAAAAAACGAATTGACTTAGGACTGCTTGCTCCAAAGGAATTTGATCTTCAACAACTTTCAGAACGAAATGTCCATTATGAAAAGGCCTTCATTTGCGGGGGCGGACAGGAAAAATGTGACCGACACTGTGAAATCAATATGATCGAACTGGAAGGGATTAAGTATCCTTTTGGCGGCGCCTGCAACCGATATTACAATATTCGATATAAACTCGAATATGACCTTGAAAAGCTTAACCTGGTCCGGACCCGGGAAAAATTAATTTTCAACCGCCACGTTTCTCATCCGGTTGCGGAAAATAAAAAATCGTTTTCCAAAACCGTTGGCTTTAATAAAAGCTTTCTTGTCAACAGCCTGTACCCTTTTTATCACGCCTTTTTTCATCAATTGGGATATGAAGTCGTCTTGCCTGAGAAACCATCAAAAGTGGGAATTGATCAACGAAACGCTGCCTTCTGCTATCCTGCCGAACTTGCCCATGGTTTTTTCCATACTCTGACAGCAAGAAAGACCCCGCCGGATTATATTTTTCTGCCCCACATTCAGTCGATCCCGATTGAAAACGGGTCCTCAAACGCACAAGCCTGTCCCTTTGTCCAGGGCGAACCGTTTTATCTTCAATCCGCTTTTAATCCGATGGTGAAAGAACTGCATCGGAAAGGGACCCGGTTGCTGACCCCCTTTATCAGTATGAAAAATGGGTTAACCGGCGCTCAAAAAGCCATGAGTCAAATGGCACAAGCAATGGGGAGCAGCCGGAAAATCGCCGATGAGTCGTTTAATATCGCTTTCAATGCGCAGATGGAATGCAATCGACAAATGAAATTATGGGGCCGGCGTATTTTAAATGATCTGAAATCCGATCCTCAAAGAACCGCGATCGTTGTTTTCGGCAGACCCTATAATGCCATGGTCGAAGAAGCGCACATGGGAATTCCCCATAAATTTGCTTCCCGGGGGGTCCAGGTTATTCCGTTTGACTTTTTACCATTCGAAAATGAGAACGCAAAACATCACATGTATTGGGGCATGGGACAGCTCATACTCAAGGCTGCACGTTTTGTTCAAAAACATCCTCAATTATTTGCGACTTACATTACCAATTTTTCCTGCGGCCCGGATTCATTCTTAATTAGCTATTTTCGATCCATAATGGGGCGCAAACCATCGCTGACACTGGAGCTTGACAGCCATACAGCGGATGCCGGACTTGAAACCAGAATCGAGGCTTTTTTAGATATTATTCATCAATACCGGCATATTCATCTTCAAGATAAACCGGTCGCAATAAATGAAAAAATCACCATAGCCCGAACATTTATGAATAACGGGTTCCCATCAATTAAAACATCCGGCGGTAATATACTGCCTATGACAGACCCGAAAGTCACATTACTGATCCCATCCATGGGAAAATTTTCAACCCGGGCCATCTCTACGGTATTCTCCACAGCCGGTTATCATGTCGCCCCCATCGTATCGGCGGATGAGTCCATTTTAAAGTTGGGACGAGCCAATACGTCCTGCAAGGAATGCCTGCCGTTGATTTTGACCACCGGCACGTTGCTTGATTATGTTTATCATAAAAAAAAATCCGATGAAATTCTGGTTTACTTTATGCCTTCGGCATCCGGCCCCTGCCGTTTTGGTCAATATTCAGTTTACATGGAAGATTTGATCAGCCGCATGAAACTGACGGATGTCGCTGTTTTTTCTTTAACATCGGACGACGGCTATGCCTCAATGGGAAAAGGGTTCAGCAATAAAAAAGCATGGTGTGCGATTGTTATTTCAGATGTCATGGAAGATTTTCAATCCCTGTTGCTTGCAAACGCAGAGGATAAGGATGCTGCAACATTATTATTCAATAGTGCCTTTGAATCTATTTTGAATGTACTGGCTAAAGGCACTTTTAATGACTTGACGTTGGAACTCAGTCGTCAGATAAAAAAATTAACCGAAATTCCAGTTAAAAAACCTTATGCGGAAGTGCCGAAAATCTTATTAACCGGAGAAATTTTTG
Organism: Desulfococcus sp.; assembly: GCA_024641805.1. Classification (GTDB taxonomy): domain Bacteria; phylum Desulfobacterota; class Desulfobacteria; order Desulfobacterales; family Desulfosalsimonadaceae; genus SURF-3. Next base: position 2,305 of record JAHECJ010000108.1, on the reverse strand, counting down.
TTCGGCGGGATTCTTTTTCACGTCAAAAATTAACTGAACAGCTTGCTGAAATCGGGTTCGCAACCGTCTGTTCTCCGGTTTCCGAATGGTTCCGGTATTCAGATTACCTGATGGGAATTAACGGTAACTGGACGTCAATGCCCTTGCGTGAAAAATTGGGATTTTTTTTACGGCAGATTTTTATGAACCGTTATGAGAAACAACTGACATCCATTTTTTCAAGCTCCGGAATATTTAATCCAAAACCGGTGAACCTGAAAAAGATAATGAATTCTGCCGCGCCGTTTATCTCCGAGCAACTCATGGGGGAAGCCATCTTGACCATTGGCAGCGCTATTTCAGAAGTGGCCAGCGAAGTCTGTGGGGTAATTGCTATAGGCCCGTTCGGATGCATGCCGAATCGATTATCCGAGGCGATTTTAAGCGAGACAATGACCCGTGAAGTGAAAATCAGAATGGCCGTTTCAAGTACGAAACTTGAAAAAACATTGGAAAATATGGATGACTTGCCGTTTCTTGCCATTGAAACTGACGGATCTCCGTTCCCTCAGCTGATTGTTGCCAAACTGGAAGCTTTCTGCCAGCGTGCCAGGCGATTGCACGAGCGGATGTTTCAGTTTGAATAAAGGATAGGAAACAATCAGAGATTCCCTTCCGTTTAGCGATTTTTTTTGTGCGGATATTGAATGTCTATCATACCGGCAGAACAATATTGAAACGAGTTGGCCGAGTTGAATACCTTGGTTTCTCTATTTTAGGCCTGTTGAACAATTTTTTCGAGAATTCATCACAAACAATAAAAAAAGGGGCGATACGATTGTCTCACCCCTTGATTTTGATGGCGCGCCCGGCACGATTCGAACGTGCGACCTACGGATTCGTAGTCCGGCACTCTATCCAACTGAGCTACGGGCGCTTAAAATTTTGTCTTTTCATATTCCATTCAATTGATGATGTCAAATATTTTATAACTTGACGGGTCATGAAATTTTTTATATGTCGCTTTTCGGCTCTTATCAAGATATTTAGCGAGAATATTTATAAAAAAATTCAAATTATTTTTTAATTTTATGACCGTGCCAGAAACAAATACATTGCACACCGACCATCATCATTTTATGAAACTTGCGTTATGCGAAGCCAAAAAAGCGTTTCAGGCGGATGAAGTTCCTGTGGGCGCCTTGCTGGTAGACCAGGAACAAAACATAATTTCCGCTGCATACAACCAGACAATTTCTCTTCATGACCCGACGGCCCATGCTGAAATATCAGCCCTTCGAAAAGCCGGTCAAAAAATCAAAAACTACCGCTTTGTAAACACGACCCTTTATGTTACAATAGAACCTTGTATTATGTGTATGGGAGCGATTATTCATTCACGGGTCAGCCATGTCGTTTTCGGCGCACCGGATTCAAAATGGGGTGCTGCCGGGTCGTTATATGAACTTCACAACGATTTGCGGCTCAATCACCAGCTGCGTATCACCGGTGGTATATGCAAAAATAAATGCATGCAGTTAATGGTGGACTTTTTTAAAGAAAAGCGACAATAATTTATTTTTTCAAATTATCATTCATTCCCAGTTATGACGTTATATTGAAATAAATATTAAAGGAGCATCAATTGGCTAATATTGTAATCATTGGAACCCAGTGGGGAGATGAAGGCAAGGGTAAGATCGTTGATCTTTTGGCGGAACATGCCGATTATGTGGTCCGGTTTCAGGGCGGCAACAATGCCGGGCATACCATGGTAGTCGATGGAGAACAATTTATCAGCCACCTGATTCCATCCGGAATTTTGCAGGGCAAGACATGTGTGATCGGTAATGGTCTGGTCGTTGACCCGGAAGTCCTACTGGAAGAAATCGATTATCTTTCCACCAGGGGAATTGCCGTTGACCCTTCAAAACTCAAAATCAGTGAAAAAGCCCATTTAATTATGCCCTATCACAAGCAGATTGATGCGGCCCGTGAAAGCTCAGCCGGCAAAAACAAAAAAATCGGGACCACAGGCCGGGGAATCGGCCCCTGTTATGAAGACAAGGCATCCAGGTGCGGGATTCGGTTTGTTGATCTTTTGAATACCAAAATTTTTGAGGAAAAGGTTAAGGCTGTCTGCAAGGAAAAGAACTTTTATCTGAGTCAATTTTTTTCCGAAGAACCGGTTGATCCCGAGGACATTATTGAAAAATACAAGATCTATCAAAAACGGCTCGCTGAGTTTGTGACTGATATTTCCGTTTATCTCCACAAGGGAATTAAATCCGGCAAGCAGGTACTGTTTGAAGGCGCGCAGGGGACT
>JAHECJ010000107.1 GCA_024641805.1 Desulfococcus sp. | reverse complement strand
GCGTATTCTCTGCAGGTGAGGCAGGATTTTAAAGACGCGCTTTTTTATTATAGAAAATCATTGAAGATTAAACCTCACCCGGTCGTTTATTTTAACATGGGGCTGTGTCTGGATGGTATCGGATATTATTGCGATGCGGTGGATGCTTATGTCAACGCCTTGAAAATGAAGTATAACACTCCCCAGGTGTATAGCAATCTGGCGATGGAGCTATCGCGCATCGGGGAATTCGATGCCGCCATCTCGAATTTTCAGCAGGCGGCAAAAATGGACCCCACGGAACCTTCTATTAAAAACAATATGCAGGCATTGCTGGCGTTTTTAAATCAGTGCCGGGAACCTGAGCAATGCATAATAATGAGTATCCGGCAGAAACCAGACAATCCGGCCCTGCGGTTTAAACTGGGAATGATTTACGAAAAACAGGGGAAAACCGATGCGGCGTATGCTGTGTATAAAAGGATTTTGGATGAAATCGGACCATCCGACCGAAAGCTGTATCTGCTGGTGTTAAATCGAATGGCGGGGCTGCATGCCATAAAAGGAGAGACGGCGCAATCGCTTCAACTGCTGCAGAAAGGGGTTGCCGAAGCACCGGATAATCCTTATTTTTATTATGAAATGGCCGCCTTCTATGGCGCGGCGGGTGATGTAAAAAACTCCGTGGCATGGCTGGATAAGGCAATTAAAAAGGGATTTCAGAACCGGGAACAGATAACGTCTGATCTGCGGCTGGAAAGCATCCGAAAGACACAGTATTATCAGAACCTGATTAAAAGGAAGTGATGCAATCCCAGCGCCTGTAAAATTTTTTAAAAAATCCTGCTGCTTTGAGCAATAAAAAAATGGTAAGGATATTCGCAGCATCCGGTTTGATTGGCATGAACATTATCATTCATTAAACAGGAGGGTGAAAATGGGTAAAGGGGATAAAAAATCAAAACGGGGAAAAATATACAAGGGAACCTACGGAAAGTCCCGGCCCCGGAAAAAGAAAAAAATAGCATCGGCGAAATAATTTAAAATCTCAAGGCCGAACGGTATTTTTCGTCACAACATGCGATGCGAAGCGGGTTTTCATTCAAAAAAAATGTCAATTTTCAAAACGCCGGTTATGATCTCCGTCGGTTGCTGAAAACATTTCCACTTCTGTTTCCCCTTTTTTTCCAGTTCGCTCAGGGGGAGCGGGCGAAGCATTAAGGACCGTCTCCCGGGGATTGTTTTCTGATGCACTTAAAAAAGAGTCCACAACGGTTTCATCAAACAAGGACCCCCGGTGACTTTTGATTTCATTTAATGCCGATTCAATGGATAAGGCCGGACGATAGGGCCTGTGTGAACTGATGGCTTCGATGACATCAGCGACAGCCAGTATTTTGGCTTCTATCAGGATCTCTTCGTTTTTTAGGCCCTGGGGATATCCGCTGCCGTCTATTCGTTCATGGTGCTGGTAGACGATTTCCGCGATCGGCCAGGGAAAGGGGATTTGTTTCAGGATGTTGTATCCCACGCTCGGGTGCGTCTTGATCAGTTCCCACTCCGCTTTCAGAAGTTTGCCCGGCCGGTTCAGAATGGACACCGGCGTCCGGATTTTTCCGATATCGTGCAGAAGCCCTGAAATCCTGATGGCTTCAATCTGGTCAGCAGGAAAGCCCATGTTTTTGGCAATATCGGAAGCATACTGGGCGACGCGATGCTGATGGCCTGCCGTGTAAGGGTCACGACTTTCCGCCATGAGCGCCATACCGCCCACCGTGGCGTTGAACATTTCCTGGAGCTGTGCGGTTTTGTTTTTTATCTGATCTTCAAGGATAATATTTTGTCTGTTTAGCGCCTCTTTCATTTTTATCAGGGACATATGGGTCTGTACCCTGGCCTTGACTTCCGCTGCTTTGAAGGGCTTGGTGATGTAATCCACCGCACCGCTTTCAAATCCCTGGGCAATGTATTTGGCATCGCTCAAAGCGGTAATAAAAATCACTTCAACATCTTTGAAGCGCGGATCTGCTTTGAGCTTAGAGCACACTTCAAATCCGTCAATTTCAGGCATCATCACATCCAGCAGAATCAGGTCAGGCTTTTTGGTCTCAAGATATTGCAATGCTTTTGCTCCATTTTTAGCAACGCCAAAACGGTACTCTCCTTTTAATATATTGAGTAACAAATCGATATTGATGGGATTGTCATCAACGATCAAAATCAGGGGATAGACATCGCTCATATTATGGAATCTCCCGGACAGTTTTTATATCCATGTGTTTGAAATGCTGGGCCACCATCTCAATGGCATCATCGTAATCATATTCATTTATTCTGGTTTCAATCGGGTTCAGCGCAAACCCGGTCTTGTAGTGTTTGAGCCGGTCCAGACATTCCTTGATTGCAATCGGATCTGCTGCTTTAAGCGCATCGATCAGATCGGACAAAACCGGCATAAACATGGCGTTGTCTATCTTATCAGGTATTATTTCATCCGCATCAACCGAATTTTCCAGTTGGATAACCGTTTTAATGGAGGAGAGCAGACGGTTAAAATGCTGTTCAAGATCATTCAGCAGAAGGTTTATCCGGGTTTTGTCCGGCTTCCCGGATTCCAGATTGCGGCAATACTGCTCAATTTTTTCAACGGCTTCCCTTACCGGGTCTGCGCCGATATTCCCGCTGCTGCCTTTCAGGCTGTGGGCAAGAGATTGCAGGTTCTTCCATTGATTTTGATTTGCGGCGGTTCTGAATCGGTCCATGGTGTGAATATTGGTAGAGAGAAACCGCGACAGGATTTTTTTGTAAACGTCTATGTCAAGATTCATATTTTTTGCCGCTTCCCGGACATTCAATCCCGGCAGGGTACTGTTTCGGTCCTGGTTGATTGCAACAGACGGTTTTTCAGGTAAAGACAGCGGCTGCTTATTCGAATCGATGACGGATAATTCTGATACAAGCCCCGGCCTCACAAATTTGAGCAGTGTTCCGAACAGGTTTTCCTGGCGAATCGGTTTGGGGACAAAACCGTTCATCCCGACGTCTCTGCACCTCTTCTCATCGCTCATCATTGCGGAGGCGGTCATCGCGATAATCGGGAGGGCCTGAAAATCCTTAATCTCCCGGATTCTCCGGGTGGCTTCATAGCCGTCCATGTTCGGCATCTGAATATCCATGAGGACGGCGTCAAAAGTCTCATTTGAAACCGCCTTGACGGCTTCCGCACCATCGGAGGCAATCCGGACGGTAATGCCGATGGATTTTAAAATTTCAACCGCAAGTTCCTGGTTGACGCGGTTATCTTCGGCAACAAGAATTTTCAGTCCGTTCAGAAGCGTTTTATACTCCCGGTGACGCGCGGCGGCTTCGGTTTCGGGGGCGGCCGGCCGAATGGGTTTTTCGCCAAGTATATCCATGATTGCGTTGAACAGCGAGGAGGCCGTCACCGGCTTGGCAATAAATCCATCAATCGCCGTTGTATCGGCACCGGGCATTGAAAAGTCCGTAAACGCACTCGTCATTAGGATAATGGGAAACTTCAGATTTAAATCACCGCGGATTTCCATGGCCGTTTCCAGCCCATCCATGCCGGGCATTTTCATGTCGATGACAGCCAGATCGATGGCTTTTTCCTTTTGCCGGGATTCTTTTAGCAATGTTATCGCGGACATCCCGGACGCTGCGGATTCCTCGTAAAACCCAAACCTTTCAATGAGAGAGGAAAGAATCCCCCGGCTTTCCGGAGAGTCATCGACAATCAGAACATTCAGCCCTTTTAAATTTTCCGGCAAAACCAGGGGTCGTTTCGACTGGTCCGGCGGCAGTTTCATGACCGTGCTGACCGTAAATTTTGATCCTTTTCCGAATTCACTTTCCACAAAGATCTGGCCGTTCATCCGTTCAACGATTTGCTGGCTGATACACAGTCCAAGGCCGGTTCCCCCGAACTTTCGTGTGGTGGAGGTATCTCCCTGGGTAAAGGCCTGAAAAAGAAGATCCCGCTGCTCCTTGCGCATTCCGATGCCGGTATCCTTGACGGAACATGTCAGCAGAATAGAGTCAGGGTCTAAGTTCTCACTGTTTATTTCTATCAGGATCATTCCGTCTCTATCTGTAAACTTGACGGCATTGCCGATGAGGTTTGTTAGCACCTGCTGGTATCGTAGAGGGTCTCCAATGACATCCATCGGGGTTTCCGGCCGGATGTCCAGAAGCAGCTCGATGTTTTTTCCCGCAGTAACGCTTGAAAAAATAGTGATTGTGTTCTGGAGCATGACATCCAGCCGGAAGGTCTTGTTGTCCAGGACCAGCTTGCCGGAATCGATTTTCGAAAAATCCAGAATATCATTGATAATGCCGAGCAGGGCGTTTCCTGAAGAATGAATGATTTTTAAGTAATGTTCGACTTTCAGGGGGATTTCCTCGGAAAGCGCCAGTTCCGCGGCACTGATCACGCCGTTCATGGGGGTTCGGATTTCATGGCTCATATTGGCCAAAAATTCACTTTTCGCATTCGCGGCTTCATCGGCCGCTTTAATTGCCTTGCGGAGTTCCCTGTTAGTCTCCCTTAATTCCGCTGTGCGTTCTTCAACTCTTTGTTCAAGCTGTTTATAGGCATTTTTCAGCTTTTTCTCGGAAAGCTTGCGTTCCGTAATGTCTTCCACCAGTCCTTCAATATATGTGAGATGGTTTGCTTCATCGCGAAATGCAAGGGCCTGAACCGATCCCCATATTAACTGGTTGTCTTTTCGTTTAAGCCGGCACTCAAAATTGTCTGCTTTGTCATTTTTTTTGAGCAATGAAAAGAACTGCTGATATTCTGTGTCATGGATAAAAATCTGCGATTTAATGTCATAGATGGAGTGAATAAGGTCTGCCGGTGAATCATATCCAAGGAGTTTTGCCATGGAGGGATTGACATCGATAAAGCGATTTGCGGCATCCGTCCGGAATATTCCTTCCTGGGCATTTTCAAAAATTCCCCGATATTTTTTTTCGCTGTTGAGCAGGGCGGTGTATATCCGTTTTCTTTCGGCTATCTCTTTTTGAAGTTTTACATTGACCTGGCTGGTTTCTTTTGCCAGGTCCCGGGCTTTTCGGGCGGAAGCCTCTGCCCTGTTTTTGGATTCTATCAGCGCCAGATCTCTTTGTTTTATCTGGTCCATCATGGCGTTAAACGCATCCACCAGCAGGCCGATTTCATCATTGCCGGTCTTTTTGACTCGGGTGGAATAATCCATATTGATTGCCGTCATGCCAGCGGCATTGGCCAGGTCCAGAATGGGTCTTGAGATAAACCGCTGAAGTTTTGTCAGCATGAAAAACGCGGTCAGAATGGCTAAAAAAAGAGTCAGCGCGACGTATCCGATGTATTTCCAGATCAACCCATACATGTCGCCCAGGTCGGATCTGATAAAAACCGTTCCGATTTTTTCCCCTTGCAGGAATACGGGGGAAACAACATTCAGTGAAGTCGCGTCAAATCCGGTCTTTTCTGTTTTCAGGCTATCCGGCAAATCCACTGCGACTGCCCCCTGACGGTAATAGGTGGCGAATATTTCCCCGGAATTGTTTAAAATATACGCAGAAACAATAGAATCCTTCACTTTCAGTGCATCCAAGGTTTCATGGGCGATTTTGGGATCGTCAAATGCGAGCGAGGCGGTGCACCGGTCGGCAACAATTTGCGAAAGAATAGACAGTTCATGGACCTGGGTTTCTCTGAAATTGATCACTTCCAGGGCGCCGAGTATGCCACAAGCCATCAGCAGAGCGATGCTGCAGACGATCATGACAATTGACCGTATTTTATTGGTGATGGAAAAGTCTTTAAACGCTGTCATGGGTTCACTCACCGGTCAATAGATTGCTGCGGCAATTTCCAGCAGTTTGGCACTGAGTTTCAAGTCGGATTTCAATGCGGCGGTTTGATTTATTTCAAACCGGATATGGTTTTTTTCATTGAAAAATCGGATAATTCCTCCCATCCTTGTAAAATCATCGTCCTCACCGATGGTCAGTACAGGCATTCCGGAAACCTTCCGAAGGACCTGATAGCAGAGATGCGGCTCGGATGCGCCGACAAATAAAACCTGGCACCCGGAAAGCTGGTTCAGGCTGGTTATGTACCGGATGGAAAGCTGTTTCCCGCCGACGGATTTTCCTTCGATGGGGTCCAGTGTGTTTCCGAAAAGATTTGCACCGATAATCCCGATGGTAATTTTTCCGTTGGAATCCAAAATAACATGATCCGGCCATTCAACAAATTTGATAAAATTGATCATCATGGCCCCTTTAATCTGATACTCCGTTCCTTCCAGGCAATGCCCGATTCCGGCTAACAGGAAAAATACGATGAACACAGTGAGTGCCAGTGGATTATGAACGTTTTTCTTCATCATATTTTGGTTGGTTCTGAATAGTCATTAATTGCCATGTTGAGGTTGACGGCCTCCGCCAGACGGCAGGCCATTTTGGTCAGGAAGAAAAAAATTTCCGGCCGCGTGGTGGCCCATGGTATTTGTCCATGAGCCCACGGGATAGCCAAATAATCGTCGTTCGGCAATCCGGTGATTGTTATGGCACCAATTATATAAATTACTTGAAATCATAATATCTTTCAAGAAAGATATTGTATCTTGGCCGAACCGACTTATATTTATAAGTATTAAATCTGCATAAAGATTATTTTGCATGATTGCGCCGGAGCGCGAAGTTCCCGTGGTGTTTTTGCATAACATCTGATTCTGCATCTCCGCAGCAGTGTTTTTGTGAAATTACATTTTTGAAATTTTTTAAGGGCGTATTATTACAAAAATGTAATAATACGCTTTTGGGTTTAACGGGTAATATAAGAAATTTATAAATATAACATTATGTTGCGGATTGCGGAGGCGGTAGGTATGTCTCTTGCATCTATCTCCAT
>JAHECJ010000106.1 GCA_024641805.1 Desulfococcus sp. | reverse complement strand
GTTTTTGCATAGGGTTCTCACCAAGCGCTGGGCCATGATGGCCAGTAATGCATCCGCAAAATTAAAGGGATCCATTCCCATATCCAGAAGCCGGGTGATACTTTCCGGGGCGCTGTTTGTATGTAATGTGGAAAAAACCAGATGGCCGGTTAATGAAGCTTCAATGCCCATCTGGGTGGTTTCATGGTCACGCATTTCACCGACCATGATGACATCCGGGTCCGCACGAAGAAACGCGCGCATGGCGGTTGCAAAGTCAAAGCCGATTTTGGGATGAACCTGAACCTGCCTTAACCCTCTTTGGGTGATTTCAACCGGGTCTTCAGCCGTCCAAATCTTTCTTTCAACTTTATTAATAAATGACAATGCGGAATGAAGCGTGGTTGTTTTACCGGAGCCGGTAGGACCGCAAACAAATATCAACCCGTAGGGTTTGCTGATGGCGCTTACAAAATTATCATAGTTCCGCCCGGAAAACCCCATTTTGCTTAAAGGAATCGGCTCACCGGCCGCAAGGATTCTCATTACAACGTCCTCACCGCCCCCTTGTGTCGGAACCGTTGCCACACGAAGCTCAATGTCTTTACCACCGTATTTTTTGAAATTTATTTTACCGTCCTGAGGTTTTCGGCGCTCGGCAATATCAAGATCCGCCATGATTTTGATCCGGGATACCACCGCGTTTTTAAAACTGAAAGGAATCGTCTGATAAAGAGCGCATGCACCATCCACCCTTATTCGGACCTGGGTATTCTGCTTGCCTGGATACGGCTCCAAGTGAATATCAGAAGCACCGCGGGCATAGGCATCCAGAACTATTTTGTTGACCAGTTGAACCACCGCGCTGCTTTCTTCTGATACGCCAAAAGTTTCTTCTTCAATTTCATCTTCTTCACTTTTGAGTTGGGAAAGTATTTCGTCAATGGATGACAACTCTTTTTCATCGGTGGTAAACAGATTAATTATCTTGAGGATGTCGTCTTTTAATGCAAATGCCAGCTTGATTTTCCGGCCGGAAAAAAGAGCTCTCACTTCGTCCACGCGCTGCATGTCTTCCGGATTGTCTATGGCGATAATGATTTCATCTTGTTCCGTTCGAATCGGCACCCAAACATTGTTTTTCATGAATCCGACTTTAAGACCCTTCAACAATTCTCCAGGAATGGGAAGCGTTTCATTGTATTGAATCAAGGGGAGATCATAATAACGGCTGAGCGCCTCTGCGATATCTTTCTTGGAAATTTTCAAATCATCCATCAAAATATTGACGATGGGAATTTTCTTTTCCCGAGAAGTTGCAATGGACTGATTTAATTCTTTTTGAGTCAATATTTGATTTTGAAGGAGGTAATCGAACTTGCCCTTTCGGCTGGACGCCATTTTTTCTGCTTGTACAGTGCAATGCCCATAATGTTCGCCAATTCGGTGACATTTTCTTCATCCCCCTTGACAAACGGCCCGCCGCCTTTTCGGTTGATTAACTGGATTGCCCCCAGAACAAAGGATTTAAAAACGATGGGAACAACAAGAACCTGCTGTGTACGAAAGCCGGTTTTTTTATCCCAAGTTTTGTTAAATTTCAATTCCTCATCAATAATTGCCAGTTCAGAGTCATCATAAACGTTTTTGACATTGATCAGCTTCTGATGCGCTGCGGAATAACCGGCGATACTGGCATTTGATATGGGCACCCGGATTTCCGAAACTTCATTACCGGACTTGAATCTAGAAACCAGTTCACGCTTAACGCCGTCAACATAGTAAATGGTGATTCGTTCGGCATTGACCAGCTCAATAATGCTATCCTTTAAATCAATCAGAATTTCGTCAAGATTCGACGCCGCATAAATCAAGTTAGAGATTTCCTGAAGCCTGGTCCGGTATTCCACTTCGGACCTTAAATGCTGAATATCAGGAGTCCCGTTGGTATTTTTGGATTTAGAAGTTTTTATATTGGAACTTGAGGGCATATTATCCTCCAACTTATACTTTTATTGAATCGCCGAAAAATGCGTTTCGTTAAATTTATTTTTCACAGGCACAAATCAATCATTAAACTATTTTGGGGATGGCCAGTACTTCTGAATTTTTTTTATCCCGCCGCCAATTAAAATTACGGCGATAAGATAAAAGCAGAATCGAAAAAAATACAATCCGGAATTAAACTGAACCGCTCCGGACATTCTTTCAATTACCAAAGGCACACGAAAAATAACCCCGACGCCCATGACAATCAATGCCATTCCCCAAATCAGCTGAAGCCTGCTTTTATTATCCATGATTTTTTCTAAAATTTCATAAAATTAGAACCGGATGTCTCCCCGATAAACAAAACCCGGCAGGAAGCGCTTTATTTCAGGCTAATTTATATCCTTATTGACCGGGGGTGTCAACTTTGATTCTTTCAGGCAGTGGTGGATAGTATTACAATTCAAATTATTTATCAACCACAACCGGGATTGAAACCGTCTCTCGTTTGAAATCATCGCAACGCGAAAATGATGGAGTTCACAAATCCAGAGGAAAAACAGTACCGGATGTTAAAATTCAATTTCATCGAGTTCGAACAATTTCTGATCAAAAAGAGATCGCGCACTTTCCGCTTTTTCCGATAGTGTTTCAAACTCTTCGAAATCCCTGTCGACATCGGCCTGGCAATGATGAATTTCCTGGGAAAGTTCGGCAATGCGCCGGCCGTCTTTTTTTTCACTGGCGGACTGCATCTGTTCATTTAGTGACTGCAGACGGGTTTCATTGGTGTCAATTTTCGTTTCCAGTTCTGCGATCCTTTTTTCAAGCGGCCTGAGCGCGTTGTTGCGTTCGGAGATAATAGAAGATCGAAGACGCCGAAGTTCTTTTTTATTCAGTTTTTCAGATTTACTGCCTTCTGGTTCCTTATTGCCGGATAAATCCGAATCAAGTTCATCACCCCACCCTTCCGCTTCAAGAAAACGATGATAATCCCCTTCAAAAACTGAAACTCCGTCATTTTTAAAAACAATCAGGCGGTCGGCAACGGCATGGAGAAACATTTCATTATGGGTCACCATCACGATGGCTCCGTCAAAGGCATCAATGGCTGAAATCATGGCATCGCATGATTCCATATCAAAATGGTTGGATGGCTCGTCGAGCAGCAAAAGGTTGATGGGCCTGCAAAGAAGTTTGCCGAGCATCACTCGGCTCTTTTCTCCTCCGGATAACACGCCGATTTTCTTTAAGGCCGAGTCCCCCTCAAACAACATCGCTCCGCAAATATTGCGCGCCATCTGGCGATCAATATCCGGGTTCGTATATAATATTTCTTCTTCAATGGTTTTTTCGTCTTCTAATGTTTTTACATTGGTCTGCTCGAAATATCCGGCGGTTACTTCCGGATGATAACTAATCTGACCGCTGTCGGGCTTCAAGACCCCGCCGAGGAGTTTTAAAAATGTGGTCTTACCGGCACCATTTCGCCCGATAACGCAGACCCGGTCTTTGGGACCGATGGAAAGATTGAAATCCGACAATAATTCATGAGATGAATTGTATCCGAAGGTGAGCCCGGTAATAGTGGAAAGTATTTTACCGTTAAAGGGTTTACTGCGAAATGAAAAATCAAGACTTTTAAATTTTTCAAGTTTTTCGCGTTTAGTTAATTTGCTGAGGGTTTTTACCCGGGATTGTACAAGACCGGCGAGCCTTGCTTTTGCCCTGAAACGGGTCACGAATTCTTCAATTTCTTTTCTGCGTTTATCATCGTTGAGACGGGTTTTTTCATGAATTTCTTCTTCCTGGGCAATCTGCATATAATATTTTGAAGTATCTCCGGAAATTTTTCGAATTTTTTTTCGATGGATGCCAAGGACATGGGTAACGATGGAATCCATAAAGCCACGATCATGGGTAATAATGAAAACTTCACGAGGCCATTGGGTCAAAAAACCTTTGATCCAGCGTATCGACGTGATATCAAGATAGTTCGTCGGCTCATCCAGCAGCAAAAGATCCGGTTCGGCAAGGAGTTCTTTGGTCAGATTCAGACGAACCTGAAACCCTCCGGACAGATCCTGCGGGTACCGTTTGACGTCATCTTCGGAAAAACCAAGACCTGCAAGAATTTTTTCAACCTTCCAGTAATGCGCTGACGAATCTTCGGGCAGTCCTTTTATGCCTTCCGCAAATACCGTTTTTTCAGTAAAGCTGATTTCCTGCTTGACATAACCGATGCGATAATTTTTAGGAATAGATATATTGCCGGAATCGGCTTCCTCCTGCCCGGAAAGGATCCTGAAAAGAGTTGTTTTTCCATGTCCGTTGCGGCCGACCAGGCCGACGCGTTCCCGGCGATTGATTTTAAAACTGGCGTCCTGGAATAAAACGGAAGCTCCAAAACTTTTTGAAAGGCTGTCAACACTGATCATATATAAAACAATTTTTAAGGGCTGAATTTGAATGAAATTATACGGGAATGAAACAGTTATGAAGCGTTAATCCGGGCTTTTATCCACCCCAAGCTTGTTGCAGCGATAACGAATGGAACGTAAGCTGATACCCAGCAAGTCAGCGGCTGTATTTTTGTTTCCATTGGCGCATTTCATAGCTTTTTCAACATAGGCGCGTTCAATCTCTTCAAGAATCGTATCCAGAGATACCCCATTTTCAACATCATCAATATCATATCGCCGGTTGGCAATGCCTTCAATCCATCTGCGCTTATGTATTGAAAGCGACAGACTGTCCGGGAGGATAATGTTTGTATTGGACAACGCCACACTTCTTTCAATCAGGTTTTCCAATTCGCGAATGTTTCCGGGAAAATTATATTTCTGCAGCAGATCAACCGCATAAGAAGAAATCTTGGTGATTTCCTTTCCGGACTGACGCGAATATTTATCCAGAAAATGCTGCGCAAGGGCCCGCAGGTCTCCTTTGCGTTCTCTTAAAGGGGGAACTTTTATTTCAACCACATTAATCCGGTAAAACAGGTCTTCCCGGAAATTTCCCGCAATCACCTCTTCCTCAAGCTTCTTGTTTGTTGCTGAAATAATGCGGATGTCAACGGAAACATCATCATTGGTGCCAACCGGTTTAAACACTCTTTCCTGAACCACCCGAAGCAGTTTGACCTGCATGGCCGGACTCAGTTCACCGATCTCGTCCAGAAATACGGTCCCGCTGTTTGCGACCTCGAAGAGCCCTTTCTTGTCCTGGGTCGCACCGGTAAAAGCACCTCGTTTATACCCGAAAATTTCACTTTCAATCAGGGTTTCCGCAATACTGCCGCAATTGATAACAACAAACGGTTTATCGCTTCGATTGCTTTCCCGATGGATGGATCGGGCAATCAGTTCTTTACCGGTTCCGCTTTCCCCGGTAATTAAAACATTTGTTTTGGTTTTGGCGATCTGCTTTATCACTTCATAGATATGCTGCATCCGTGGGCTGTTGCCGACAAGCAGATTAAAATGCAGGCTTTTTTTAAGCTCGTCATCGATGCTTTTCTTTTCTTCGGTCAATGTCCGCAAATTAAGGGCTTTAGCGATGGTCTGCTTCAGCTCCTTATTCTCGAACGGTTTAGGCAGATAATCATATGCGCCGTCATTCATTGCTTCAACCGCATTTTCCGCGGTTGCATAAGCGGAAATCATTATAACAATAGTATGGGGACTAACGGACTTGGCATTTCTTAATACATCCAGGCCACTGATATCACCCAGCCGGATATCGCAAAGAATAAGATCATAAGTGTTCTTTTCGATGAATTTAATGGCCTGCCGCCCGTTTTCGGCACACGTGACCTGATAGCCTTCTTTTTTAAGCATCAACTCAAGAAATTCTCTCATGCTGAGCTCGTCATCAACGATGAGTATATGCGGAAGCGTTGAATTCATGGGTTCATTCAATTAAAGATTAGTATCCTTGTTTGGCCTCAAAAACCAGACGTCCATTCACAATGGTATAGACTGCCCTGCCCTTGAATTTCCATCCGTGAAAGGGGGAGTTTTTACTTTTCGAAAACCCTTTTTCCACATCATAGGTAAATGGACGATCCGGGTCAATTATTGTAAGATGCGCAGTGGCGCCGACAAATATGCCCCGGTCAATCCCGAGTATTTTTGCAGGATTTTTAGACATTTTCCGAATCAGCGTTTCAATCGTAACAACCCCTTCTTCCACCATTTTCATTCCCAGGGGAAGAGCGGTTTCAAGTCCGATAATACCGTTTGCCGCCAAATCAAATTCTACTTCCTTTTCTAAGACAGAATGCGGCGCGTGATCGGTTGCGATGACATCAATCGTGCCGTCTGTCAGGGCTTCGCGGATCGCCTTCCTGTCCTCGCTGGATCGAAGCGGAGGGTTCATTTTGGCATTGGTATCATATTTCATGACCGACTCATCGGTCAGCGTAAAATAGTGCGGGGCGGTTTCTGCGGTCACCGGGATGCCCCTTGACTTGGCATCTCGAATGGCGTGAACGGATTCCCGCGTACTGACATGGGCAATATGGACCGGAGTCCCGGTCAGTGAGCACAAGGCAATGTCACGCATGACCATGATGCTTTCAGAAGCATTGGGAATTCCGGAAAGCCCCATCCGTGTTGCCACCACTCCCTCATTCATCACCCCGTTGGAAAGTCCAGGATCCTCACAATGCGAAATGACGATTAATCCCACGCCTTTGGCATACTCCAGAGATCTCCTCATGAGCTGGGAATCTGATACCGGCAGCCCGTCATCAGAGACAGCGATCGCGCCCGCTTCTTTCAATTCTCCGTATTCGGAAAGTTCATGGCCTTTGAGTTCCCTGCTGATCGACGCGACCGGATATACCTGAACAGAATGGAACTGAGCGGCAGTTTTAATTATATATTCGGTCACCTGACGGCTGTCATTCACGGGATTGGTATTCGGCATGCAGCACACGGCCGTAAACCCACCGGCTGCGGCCGACC
>JAHECJ010000105.1:2625-7002 GCA_024641805.1 Desulfococcus sp. | reverse complement strand
CATTACCTGTGGTATCGAATACCAGGTTTTTTTCAAAAATAAAGATGAAGCCGATGAGAATTATAATGATGGACGATTTGTCTATATTCTAGGCATTGGCTTTAAATTTTAATCTGAGATATAAAAATGTTGATGTTTTCGCCAAAACCGCTGGGAGACCATGCGGTTTTGTTTGTTTTTATTTGGAAATTTTTGACCTTGACGGGCATAATTTAGGCACAATTTCAAGTTTGAAAAAATTGCTCCTGTTAAAATCTTTAAATTCTCATATATATCCAGGTTATTTTAACATCTTGTCAATATAAGGATTCCATCCCCCAAACAGGTTTACGGCCATTCAGCTCCTAAAAGCTTCGCGACATTAATGGCGGAAGTGACGGCATCTTCGTGAAGACCATATCCGAAATGTGAACCACAATAGTAGGTGTTTGTTTTCCCATTCAATGAAGGGAGTTCCGCGATTGTTGCGAAAGAATCACAATCATAAACCGGTGTTCTGAAAACTTTCTGAAATTCAATCTTGTCTTTATCAATATCAATGTTCGGATGCTGGCAACCAATGTAATTGCTGTCATCCGGAACGCCGTTCTGGAATCTGTAATGCGCATTAATGGAAGTATTAATGTTGCCGTCATCATCTGTATATAAATAGCTGTACATGCTCCAGAGGTCTTCTGCGGGATAATTTGATTTATCCGTATGAATAATAACAAGACCGTCATTATATCTCCAGGGTGACAGAAGGCGGGTCTCATCAACGGAAGGGTCTGATAATAAGCCCAGCGCAGTATCAGCCGGACAGGCAAAAATCACTTTATCAAATTTTTTTTCAGTATCATCATCCATCTTCAGGACAACGGAGTTGCCATTTCTCGTAACAGATTTAATAGCGGCATTCAGATTTATCTTATCCTTAAATGGCGCCGCCAGTTTATCAACATAGACACGTGTTTTACAGGGATACAACCGCCAGGAAATAAATTTTAAGGGAGACCCGAGTTTTTTAATTTTAGCGACGATAAATTCCGCAGGAGCGTCCATAAGTTCATCCCACAGCATGGACGTCATGATGCAAATCGGGAAAAACGCAAGCTTTAGAAGATCCCCTTTTAATGCAGGACAGAATTCTATTGCCTGCCGCATCGACAGACCATCCAACCGTCCCGCTTTATAAATTCTTATCATTTTTGCATAATTCCATAACACTAACATTTGATATATTACTGATTTAAAATTTTTAAGGCTAAAAGTTGAGCGGGGTTTCGTTAAGTCACAGCTCAGGTAATAATCCCTTTTGGTATTCATATTCCGAAATGACTCACTAAGCCCTTCCGTCAACTTAGTCGCCTTTGTATCTATTCCTATTTTCTTCAGCAGCTTAGCAAAGTTGGGATATAAAAGCGGTGACCAGAAAAAGACAGAAATGTCAATCTCCTCACCTGTTTTTGTATCAAGCGTGTATACATTGCCGCCAAGTCTTTTGTCTTTTTCAAACAGGGAGACATCGTACCGGTCATTTAAAAGGTAGCCCGCTGTGAGTCCGGCTATGCCTCCGCCAATTATTGCTATTTTTTCAGGCATTTTTTTAATCCTTAATTATTTCTTATCGTTCTTCGTTTTTAAAAATACATATTTCAGGCATGCCCCTGGCACCTCAAAACTGCTGCTCAAATCCATACTTGACAGCCCTGCTTTACACTCTCGAACTGATTAAACGCACCAGCCAGTCATATCGGACAGGCATTAACCGTTGCAGCAGATCGCCCAGGACGGCATCAGGCCCTATTAAAAGCCGCTTCCGCCGGTTTTTTATTCCGCGGATGACGGCTTGGGCGGTTGACTCAGCTGTTGACATTGAATATTTTTCAAATATCTGATTGAACTGCTCATGACTTTTCTTTCCCGGTGTTGATTCAAAACGTGCCTTTTTGGCAAACCCTGTTTTGACCCCCCCGGGAAAAACTGTCATCACCCGAATCCGGGTATTGCTCAATTCATGCCGGAGCGACTCTGAAAAGCCCCTGACCGCAAATTTTGCAGCATTATATGAGGAAAGATTCGGCATGGAAACAAGCCCGAACACACTTGAAATATTAACAATGCAGGCTTCATCGGCCTGTCGCAAATAGGGGATAAAAAATTTGCTGCCATACAAAACCCCCCAGAAATTGACCCCCATAAGCCATTCATAATCTTCAATGGAATGCTCTTCAACAGTGGCGACGACGGCCACGCCGGCATTGTTGATGACAATATCGACGCCCCCGAAATGATTCATCACCTTTTCAGGATACGATTCCATGATTTTTCTGTCCGCCACATCCAGAGGGGTGCTGAATACCCGGGCACCTTTTTTTTTCAGGAGAGTCTCTGTTTCACAAAGCGCCTCACCATTGATATCCGAGACAGCCAGCCCGCATCCTTCATCGGCTAAATGAAGGGCGATGGCGCGTCCGATCCCGGCACCCGCACCGGTGACGACTGCAGTTTTATTTTTTAAAATTTTCATATTATCCCTTTAATTATCGAGGTTACTATAATAGTGCGCTCATTTCCCCAGCAAGTGAATGACCATTGAAGCTTCTCCCATGCCAAGAAACCCTCCGCCATTTTCCGCCAGTGCAATTTTAGGGGCTGCAACCTGCCGTTTTCCTGCTTCGCCCCGTAACTGCGTAACAAGCTCGAATATCTGAGCAAGGCCTGACGCGCCAATCGGATGGCCCCTTGATATAAGGCCACCGCTGGGGTTTAAAGGCAGCTCGCCGCCGAGTCCGGACTTGCCTGCTTCAGCGAAAAGCCCACCTTCGCCTTCGGCACAGAAACCTAATTGTTCCGTCTGATATATTTCCCCATACACAGTGGCATCATGGATCTCAGCGACATCTACGTCTTCAGGCCCGATGCCTGCGGTTTCATAGGCCGCGCGAGAGGCCCGCTTTGAAATGTCGCTTTCCCCATGGAGTTGTCCGGATTGCAATACCGATGCACGGATACGTATTGCCCGTTCGCTGGGATGCTGCTTTAAAAAATTTTCAGAACAGACTAATGCCGCCGCGGCACCGTCCCCTATAGGCGCACACATGGAGCGGGTTAACGGATAGGAAACGGGTCGGTCCGCCAAAACCTCATCTATGGTTAAGGGGAATGTGTATTGGGCTAATGGATTCAGCACAGAGTTGTTATGGGATTTAGATGCGACCGCAGCCAGCTGACGCTGCGTGGTCCCGTATTTTTCCATATGCATTCTTGCACCTGCGGCATATAAATCCATAAAGGACGAATGTCCGCCCTGTTTTTCCACTTGCGGTTCTTTTCCGGGCGATTTGGCGCGCTTTTCGTTGGCTGTTTTCTCTTTATCCTGAAGCGATTTTACAAACTGTTCAATGATCTCGATATCCGCGCCGGATGCGAAAGACGTCATCACTTTAACCCGGTCCTCGTTATAGACCTTTTCAGCGCCGATTGCCAAAGCACAGTCATACATCCCTGCCTTGATCGCCGTTACGGCGGAATGGAGTGCTGTACTGCCCCCGGCACATCCGTTTTCGACATTGACAATCGGAATTTTATCAAGTCCGTTTGCCGAAAGCGCTACCTGGCCGCGAATACAATGCTGATTGGAAAACAATCCCCATAACGAATTTGAAAACCATGCCGCTTCAATTTGATCGAAAGTGATGTCACAGTCTTTCTGAACATTAGCCAGGGCCTCTCCGGCAAGACTCTTGATGTTCCGGTCAAGGTATTTGGCAAACTTGAGCATACCGATACCGAGTATATAAACATTCTCCGACATGAATAATCCTCCTTAACTTGCGCTGCTTTTATTAAAATCGTCTGGGGGGCTGCGGCGTGTCCCGGTCCAGCCACCGAAAATAACGGTAAAATTCTATAAACTCACTGATTTTAATTGCATCTTCAGGACAGATGGCCGTGCAGGCACCGCAGGAAACGCACAAAGCATCCACTCCTTTTTTCATCTTCGGGCTTTTACTCATGCTGTCGTATATAACACCTGTAAAGCAGGCTTTTTCGCACAGTCCGCACCCCTTGCACTTTTCATCATCAAAAATAACGGCGCCGTGCTTCAGATCTCTGCCAAGCAGATTTAATTTTTCGACACAAAAAAATTCTTTCCATGTTAAGGTTTCAGACATGATGTCTCTCCTGTTTAAGATACAATTTTGAATTTACCGTCCGCCCCGTACCAGTCTGTTTTCTTCGTCTCACGAACGACATATCCGTCAGGATTCCCGACCGCATGGCCTATGGCAATGGACGTCACAGGGCTGTAAGGGTATTTTATATTTAAGCGTTTTTTCCACTTCCTGTTGTTTGATCCCTTGAAAAGGAGCTTGATAAAACTGTTCCAGCAGG
>JAHECJ010000105.1:0-2615 GCA_024641805.1 Desulfococcus sp. | reverse complement strand
CCGTAGCTATGTGCCACAAGGTCAATTGTCTGCCCTGTAATACCAATCTCTATTGCTGAATCACCCGGAGCTCTTTTGTCAGCCAGCATAAGGATCACCGTCGGTGCGCCATGAAAAATGCCCGCGTTGCCTTCTGCAATCATATGCGCGGCCATAAACGGTACCGGGTGGGTGTTGCTGGGGTCAAGCCGCTGAATAATTCGCGTGATGATCGATTTCTTTTTCGAGTTGTTATTCAGGTAATAGAACAGCTTTGATATTTTGCGGCACACCTTTAAAATATCGGCTTCCATTTCCCGGATCATTTCCGGGTCCTGAATCACAATAAATTTCCAGGTCTGGCCGTTTCCAGCAGACGGCGCAAAGCGTGCCGCCTCCAGAAGCCGCCTTATCACATATTCCGGGACCTGCTGTTTTTTATACACCCGGACACTTCGCCTGCGGTAGACAACTTCTTCCACTTCGTTAAAGGCCGCACCGCTTTCCGGTATTAAGTTTCCCCTGTCTTTTGTTTCCATTCGTATCGCCTCCATAAAATATTCTGTATTGGTTATGAAAATACCCCTGTGATTGTCAGGAGGCCATCTGTGCGTCCCAGGTGTCCTGCGTCACCCCTTCCTTCTCAAGCAATGGTTTAATTATCCGGTGTGAATTGGTTTTAGGAAATTCTGCCACAAACCGCACATACCGGGGGATTGCGTACCTGGCGAGTTTATCCTTAAGAAACTGCCTGAGTTCTTCCGCAGTTAACGCCTGCCTGTCAACCAGCTTGATCGCGGCCATGATCTCGTCTTCCGCCAGTTCAGAGGCAACGGCATAAACCGCGACATCTTCTACGGCAGGGTGATCCATAATCACGTGCTCCACTTCGTAAGCAGAGACATTTTCACCGCCTTTACGCATGGATTCCGTATTGCGCCCCACAAAATAGATAAACCCGTTTTCATCCTGCCGGACCAGATCCCCTGTTTTGAGCCAGCCGGTTCCGGATTTCTTTTGGGAGGCCTCGGTATTTTTGTAATATTCCACATTCCCGCTGCTGCCTTTCACCCTGAACAATAGTTCTCCGGCAACATTCGGCAAAACATCCTGCCCGTTTTCATTGACAATCCGTATATCCTTTGGATTAACCGGCTTTCCCAGAGACCCCACCGGGGCTGTTCCAAGATTCATTATAGATTTGCCACCGCCATCCACCGCACCGTATATCTCGTAAAGCGACACGCCAAAGCGCGCTTCAAACGCCTCCCACATGTCTGCCGGACATGCGGAAGATATAACAAAACGGACATTATTCCGGCGGTCCGTTTCTTTTTCAGGTTGTTTCATTAATATGGGAATAATTGACCCGATGGTATTGAACACCGTTGCGTTATAGCGATTTACCCGATCCCAGAAACGGCTGGCTGAAAATTTTCGCGAAAGGGCCATTGTCGCTTTTCTTGCCAGGGATAAGGTCGTCGTGACAAACAATGCGTTGCCATGGCAGAGGGCAAGATACGTATAGTATACATCATCCTCTTTCAATAGAACGTTTGCGACAAAAGAAAGCAGCCTGACATTGGTTTTATTGTAACGGTAGACCACCCCTTTCGGGCGACCGGTCGTACCGGATGTATACATAATCAGGCAAATATCCTCCCGATGATGGCCGATACCCGGGTTATGTTTCGGCTTCGTATATGCACGGCTCAACCGGATCATTTTATCAGGGATTGAAAAATTATCGGACTCAGGCTCGATATCATTCACAATCATCTGGTCGATATTCTCCAGCTGATCAGAAACAGCCTCGATGGAGTCCTGAAGTTCCGCATCGATAACCAGGCCCTTGATATCACTGTGATTGATTAAATAGGCCAGACCGTCACCCTTAAGTTCCGGGTTGATCGGCACCAGATACATCCCGATCTTCTGGGCACCAAAAAAAATATCTAAAAACCGGGGTGAATTCCGCATGAAAATACCGAGTCCTTTTCCATTTCCAAAGCCGAGTCCGGCAAGAAAATGGGCAATTCGATTGGCATTGTCGTCCATCTGGCGATAGGTAAAGGCTTCATCCCTGTAGAGCAAAAATTTTTTATCAGGGACCTGTTTTGCCCGCGTTTCCAAAAGCTGGCTCCATGAAATATCATTGGTCTCCCCGGATCTCCCGGCTCTGATATTGGCAAAAAATCTTCCTTCACGAATTTCTTCTGCCTGAATCCGGATAAAACCTCTCAGAGCTGCTGTTAATAATCTCAGCTTTTGCAGTTTCTGTCCCCGGGTCAGGGTTTTTCTGTTTGTTTTCATAAGCACGCCTTTATTTTTATTGTTTAATTCCTTTATATTTTAAGTGAATTACAACCGTTTGTTAATGATCATAGCGGAATAATAATTGATATTTTCGGCAAAAACCGACTTTTTTCTCGATAGGCCGTCAACCGGATGTGACAAAAGTCTGTGATGGGATGTGGTACAGAGCAGAACAACTAAATGCAGAAAATATAGCGGAATGGATGGTAATTTTTTTTAGATAATCACAAGAAAGGGATTCAGCCGGAGGGTCTATAGGCGAAAAACCGGGCACTTTATTCCTCTGGCAAGGGAGACAAAATTATTTTATAATTTTTTTT
>JAHECJ010000104.1 GCA_024641805.1 Desulfococcus sp. | reverse complement strand
AGCAGGTCCGTAAATGCATTTTCATCAACACTTTTAACCGCCGCAGCCACACTGTCCCGGCCGGCGATTTCAACAAGCGCCAGATTTTCCATTTGCCGGTAGATGTCCATCTGACGTTCGGAAAGCATCCACTCCGGGAAATCAATCACCAGTTCCGGCTTATCCCGAAAAATCGCGGCGATTTTTTGGTTATAATTAAATATTTTCATACAATTTTTCGATGACTTTTTTAAAAAGCACCAAGTTCAAGGCGCACAAATCCTGAGGAATGAGCAGTACTTTTCGTACGGTGAATGACGAAGGATGCCGTGCAACGAAGAAATTGGTCTTTTAAAAAAGTCATCGCTACATTTTGGCGATGACACCTGTCGGCAACACTTTCAGTAGGCGCCCAAAGATATTCCACGGATAAACCGGCACCGTCGACGATTTTACTCTTTTCTCAATCAAACGGGCAATAATAGAAGCCCCTTTTTCAACGGATATCAGGAACGGCCGGTTTTTAAGCATATTATTGAGCGGTGTGTCAATGTATCCCGGATACAGCACCGTTACATCAATATTCTTTTTATACAATTCCGCCCGGACGGCTTCCAGATATATGGCAAAACCTGCTTTTGAAGCGCAGTACGCCGAGCTTTTCGGCATACCCCGAAACGCCGCCACGGAACTCGTGCCGACAATATGCCCTTTGCCTCTATTTAAAAAATAGGCGGCTGCCGCATCCACCGTGGCAATGGCGCCGATCAGGTTCACTTCGATGGTCCTCCGGGCCTTTTCAAAATCACCGCGCCCCACCCGTTCACCCAGGCCGATACCGGCATTGGCAAAAACAATATCCAGGCCGCCCAGTTCATCTGACATTTCAGTGACGGCTTTAAACACATCATCATAATCCGTGACGTCCAGAGGACGGATGGCGACCGCCGGCGGATTATGGGCGGCTATAATGTCTTTGCGGACCTGGCTTAACATATCCGCCTCCCGGGATGCCAGGGCCAGGGAATACCCTTTTTGAGCCAGTTCAAACGCCAGCGCTTTACCGATACCGGAGGATGCGCCGGTGATTAAAATTGATGAAGACATAAGAGACTCCTATAATCAAAAGGTTTGACAATTTACCGGAGGGATTTTGTTCGTTTCAGGATGCCTTGCGACCACTGAAACATCCTCTATGGCAGGAGACTACCGGCTTATTATCATTAATCTAATTTTATCAATGCGCCCGGGAAGATTTTTGTCTTTCGCCATTTGCTGTTTCATTCGCATAATCGCGCTGCTGACGGAACTGTATCCGGCCATTGAAAACTCTTTGCCGATGATTTCAAGGCTGTCTTTTCTCAATATGCGTGTCAAATAAATGGCAACCCCTCTGGGTTCATTAAAAATGCCGCGCCGTGACTTCATCAGCTCATCTTCATCAACCCGGTATTCTTTTGAAACAGCTGTTTTTATGCGATCCACATCAGGCGCGAGTATTGCCGAGTCCGGAACCTGATGATGGGATTTGTCGGCATAAAATTCATTTCGGACCCATTTAATAAAATTGTTTTTCCCCAAAATGGCCGGAAATTTTTTCATGGAAAAAAGCCGGGTAATTTCATCGCTGAAACTCTCACGCATCACCTTCCGGTATGCTTTCACACTGCCCCGCCGGGTAGTTGAAATCAATGAAAAAATAATATCTTTATTCAGCCAGGCCCATTTTTTGGCGTTGGAGACGTACCCCGGATGACTGCTCCAGGGATATCGATCAAATTGCGCAACGATTTTTTCATTTTCCGGTAACTGATGAATATATTTTACAATTTCAATAAGATAGGCACCTTCATCCACCAGTATGCTTTTAAATCTCCCCCGGAACAGAGGACCGTCGAAATCATGCGCCCGGTTATACCGCTGGGTATAAATTCCGTTGATATGGCGCATGCTTCGGGAAAGGTTTCCTTCCGGCGTCCGGACCAGCATATGATACTGATTGGGCAGCAGACAATATGCACTGATGCCGATGTTCCATAACGAGACCGATTCTTCAAGTAAATCGACAAAAACCTGATAGTCATACTTATCGACAAAAACAAGGTCTCCGTGCCGGCCGCGGTTGGTCACGTAATACCATGCACCGGGGAATTCTATTCTTAGTGGTCTGCTCATAACATATATAAATAACAATTAATCAGGAAAATGTCAAACGAAGACTTGACCCCTTAACATGTTTTTCACAACAACAACATCATGCGGTTTCTCAATCTTACATATGAATATATTGGGTATTCGACAAAACTTTTGGGATAAAAACTATCTATAATATTTTTTTAGAAGAAAATAAATCCGCTTGCATGACGTCAATTACTTGGCTAAAATTCATTTTCAATTTTTAAAAATCCGGTGAATTCATTCCATTGAATACCGATTCCCCTATAATAACCGAATAAACATTGATTCAACATCCTGAATCAATGATTGAACGATTTATCCTTTTTAGACGTGGAGGGAACTATGAAAAAGTGGCAATGCTCGGTTTGCGGATATATCCACACGGGCGAAGAACCACCGGAAACGTGTCCGGTCTGCGGTGCAGACAAAAGCCAGTTCGTCGAATTGAGTGACATAAAAGAGGATCCGGCGGCCTCGAAACCGGCTGAAGCGAAACCGACGGCCGAGAAAAAGACTGAAGCAAAACCGACGGCGCCGAATACACCCGCCCCATCGCTGTTCTCCTATGATTCAGTCACAAACCTGATGATCCGGCACCATCTTCATCCGATTGCCGTTCATTTCCCGAATGGCGTGATCCCGGTGGCGGTTGCATTTATCTTTCTGGCCGTGATTTTTCATTTTGCCGGCCTGGAAAAAGCATCGTTTTACAATATGGCTTTTGTGCTGCTCACACTTCCGGTGGTCCTGTTCACCGGATACAATGAATGGAAAAAGAAGTACCAGGGCGCTTGGACCAGCCTCTTTATCATCAAGATTATTTCAGCCCTGGTGGTGACAGCCACAGCACTCATTATTGTTGTCTGGCACATTATTTCTCCTGAGATCCTTGCGACTTCATCCGCCATGAGGACCGGCTTCTTCCTGCTCCACCTGATCCTGCTTGCGGCAACCGGCATTGCGGGGCATATCGGGGGCAAACTGGTATTCAAAGACTGATATCCGGGTGGCTGAATATTTTAATTTTAAAGCGGGTGGCGTGCCATTAAGACTGGCATAACACCCGCTTTTTTTGATTCTTTTTCGGATTGGCAACTGCAAATTAGGAACAACGGTATCCCGACTTTCCATATAGCCGTTTTTAAAGATCATCCATCGGTTGCAACGGCATCGATAAAGGACTTCTCCATCTGTTTTCTTAACATACGAATCGATTCTATTTCGGACTGTAAACGGTCACCAGCAATCTCCTGATGACCGGCCAGATAATTTTTCTGGTCCGCGCAAATATACCATGTGCAGATCCATGGACGTCCAAAGCGGGGAATCAGACATCCCGATGGCCCCAGATAACAGCATACCTCACCGCCCGACCGGCGCGGCTGTCCCGGGGGAATGACCTGATCCGTCATATGGATATACAACAGATCCCTGAAATCATAAGAGACATCCGCCACCCGGCAGCAGGGAGCAATGCACCGGGCACAGGTCTTTTTGCCCAATCGATCAAGCATATCATCAATACCGGAAAGAAGATTTTTTATACAACCCGCGGCTTCCCGAGACGGATTCAGTCGATCTTGGTGAAGGTGAATCAGATATCTTAGCGTGCTGCCTGCCGCCCGCCATAAGTGATCATTTCGCCAGGGCGGTGCATTGTCTTCAAATGCGACGACACAAACCTTGTCGAGTTCCAGGGGGATGCCTGCGGAATTAAACGGTTGAACCGGCACGCTAATGAGATCCGCAACCGCAGTCGCACCCGTCACTGCACCCGCCGCCGGTTGCGGCGGCCATGGACTTAACCACTTCCCGTGGCGAGGCATCTGAAATGCCGGTGATGACATACTGAAAATAAAAATGGCGGGAATGGATTGGCAAGAAATCGGTGCAGGGTATAATATGACCGAAAATCTCAGCCATATTTTTCGAATCCACTTCGATCATCCCTTTATCGCCGGATTGTTTCCCGTCCAGCGCGCATTCGAGTTGCGTCAGACCCTCGGTGCCGATGCCTGCGATAAATTCCAGAGGTTGCGGTGTGGCTATCAGATCATATGATTCAGGCCTGGTTCCCGCAGTAAAAACCAGTGAAACTTTTTTCAAAGGCCCGACGTTATTTAATTTATTTTCCATAATCTTCTCCGATGGCAATAATTTGTCATTTAATTTGTATATGAAAACATAATAATTATATTGTGTGTTAATGCAATATCTCGACAAATTTTTCTTAACCGAATCCAATTCAAAGAACGGGGTACCAAAATGAAATGTCCCTATTGCGGTTGCCAAAAATTTTATGTAAAAGATGCGGATGATGAATATCAAACCTATGGATTTGATTGTGAGGCGGGCCAGGCCTGCTTCGATCCGGAGATCGATGAGTCGGATATCCCGGAACTCTTCGGCGACTCGCACATCTACTGCGAAAAATGCGCCTGGAAAGGAAAGTATGATGAAATAAAAAAGTAAACCTATTGTAAACATCTAATGAAATGGAGCGATAATGAAAAAACATGAATGCCCATGCGCATATGAATACGATCCTGAACACGGCGACCCGGAAAACAACATCCCGGCCGGAACGCCCTTTAAAGATCTGCCGGACGACTGGGTATGCCCGAAATGCGACTCTGAAAAAGATTTTTTTGAACCGGTTGACTAAAAAATCATAGCTTGACGGCTGCGTAAAAAACTTCAAATTCAAGGCACGCGAAGCTTTCGTAATGATATGACCTTTTCGTACTTTGAAGCAGCGAAGGCTGAAGCGCAACACAGAAGATGGACTTTTTACACAGCCGTCAAAAATCATATTTCCAGATCAGGTCAAGGGCGGAAGTCTGTTCATCATCAATCCGGGTTTCAAGATCAAAGTTCTTGTTTATCTCGTATGTCACTTCCAGTTTTTGTGAAACTGTTTCATCAAATCCCTTGCGGAAGACGACGAAAACTTTGGGCACTACATACTTGCCCATGGTCAGTGATCCCTGGCGAATCCCGCCGCTGCCGGCACTGATGTTCAGATAATCTATTCCCAGTGTATCACCGACAACATCTCTGAGCTTGTCTGCCGCGATCTGGCCTGTAAAACTGAGTGCCGTTCCTTCAGCCTGAAAACTTTCCTTTGTCGAGAGATCATTTGGCCCCCGGCCGAAGATGAGATAAGAGATGATTGCCGATTGATCCATGGCCGGTTCGCTGTCCAGAACCAGGTTAAGATGCTCAAACGTTCCGCTCAGCCGGATAATAATCTTTACATCAGCAATTGCTGTGGACGCTTCAATATCAATTGACGGATTCACGTCCTCCTGCCCGGTGAACGTCAACGTTCCCTGATTAATCTGAAAAAGCCTGCCCTGGAAACGGTATGTTCCCCGGACAGGAGAAAGCGACCCATACAGAACGAAGGGTTTTTTCGGATCCTTTCTTAACTGTACATTTCCTTTGATTTCGACAAATTCGTCCTTCCCTCTAATCCATAAATTATTGGGTATAATCACAGCAACGTCCGCAGTCAGCGGATCAACAAATTCCAGCGGTTCCGGTTCCTTATCCGGAATCTGAAGCACACCGTTTTCAGGAGACACCGGTGCAACAATTTGAATCTCCGCGAGTTTTTTTTCAAGAAACCGGTCCAGATTGACGCGTCCTCCCGGAACCATGATTTTCCCTGACAGAACAGGGGCGTCCCATACTCCGGAAAGGGTTATATCCGGATTAATCCTTACATCCGCACCGCTGTGAAAGGGAATATAGAATTGATCTCCCACCGCCCGGAGATTGAATGTCTGCGGTTTGAAATTATCATGCGTCAGAACGCCGGACAGATTCAGGGTCCCTTCTTTATCGCCTTTGAGGGTGATGTCATCTATGGTGATTGTCTTTTTTTCAAACCGGAGATCCGCGGTCAGGGTTTCATAAATCAAATTCTGTTTTTTCAAATCCAGCGAACCCTGGCTCAGCTTCATCCCCCCATGGACATTGGGCTGGAAAAGATCCCCGGTCGCGAACGCTTTGGCATCAATAATACCGCTGATATCATATTCCGGATCATTGATGATATCGGATATCCATGAAATATCCATCTGCTCCAGAACCATTGCAAGATCAAGTCCACCGGGCGTTGGCACAAATTCAAACGGATATAACGACAGTGAAGCCATCGCTGTACCGTTTACATCCAGCAGTTTTTTGTTTTGGCGGTAAGCGGATGCGGTCACCATCGCTTTTGAATCCAAATATTTTATGGATGCCGAAGCTTCAGAAATCAGAAATTTATCAAAAACGGCGTCTTTTATCTGCAAATGGATATCCATCTCCGGGTTTTCCAACCGACCGGACAGTTTAATGTCAGATGACAAGCGGCCCTTTATTTGATCTCCCCTTGGCATGAATCCCGAAATTTCCGACATATCGATTTTTTCCAGATTTATACTAACCAGAAGACTTTCAGGCTTGGGAGTGAAAACAAAGGGATGCAGCGCCAATCGCATAACGGCGGATCCATTGACATCCAAAAATCTACTCCCCTGCCGGAGACCGGAGCCGGTAACCTCTATTTTGGAATCTTCATATTTAAGTGAAGCCGACATATCCGTCACCGGTAATCCCTCATAGGAAAAATCTTTGACGGATGCTGACAGCTTGATAACCGGATTTTCCAGAAAACCCGACAGGTGAACCTCTGATGACAGCAGGCCCTGAATTTTGTCCCCGTCTTTCCAAAATCCGGAAATCCGCTTGAGGTTAAAATCCCGCAGTGTCATATGAGCCGACACGTCTTCCGGCGGATGGAACCCCACCTCTCCTTTCAAATCAAGGGATGCATTCCCTGAATCCAGATATAGCG
>JAHECJ010000103.1:5622-7109 GCA_024641805.1 Desulfococcus sp. | reverse complement strand
GGCCGGGATTTTTTTTCCTAATCCGGGGAATTAAATTCAGGCAATGTTTTTTCTGACGCCCGGTGCCGGGGCATCTTCCGGGGGACCGGCAAATGCCTGGGCGATTTTCATCCATTGGGCGGCAATGTCGCCCCGGATATTTAATCCGGTGTCAGCCGGATTGCGGCGCTGGGTCACGACCAGGCAAAAATCCAGCGCTGATCCGCTGACAATATTTTCAGCATCTTCCGGGCCCCAGACCCACAGTTCACCGGAAGGGCTGTCAAGCGCTACCCGGACCGCCTGGTCCGGCAACTCCAACTGCCGGTTTTTAAAACTCCATTTAAACGTCGACACCCCGAGAAAGGCTATATGCTTGAGCCTGTCCGTGCCGGGCCTGTGAATTTTCAATGCATCCGCGACATCCTGGCCATGGGCCCAGGTTTCCATAATCCGGGCTGTTGCTGAACTGCGTGCACTCATGGTGGGGCCGTACCACGGAACCCGGATGTCCGGTTTCATGGATTCAAACGCCGCCACCAGTTGTGCCCGCTCCTTTCGCCACCATGCCAGCAGATCGGCATTACTCATAGCCCCGCCCACTGCATTCACTTTTTTGTGCATGGCGGTGAAATCGGAAAATCCTTCCAGCATGCCTTCCATATCCCTGGTAAATGCTTCTGAATCGGTGGCTGAAAGAAAGGCGGCCCGGTCAAAATATGCCAGATGGCTGATTTCGTCCTTGATCGTCCACGTAAAAAACGGGGTCCGCGTGTTCCACTGGTCATCATTCAGATCTTTGACCATATCATCCAGATCCGCCTGTTCAGCGGCAAGGTCTTTACAAATGGATTTCATCTGCAATCGGCTCCATCAATGTATTTGTATTTTTGAACAACCGGATTCATTCCATTTGTTCAGTTGTATACACCATTGGTTTCAGGTGTCTGGTTTCAGTGTTAAAATACATGTCAAAGGTAAGGCCTTTTACAGACCAAAGAAAGGAGTAAACTGTCCTCTCGGCGGCGTGGGCTCCTGACACCTGACACCCGAAACCAAAATCAAACAAGATTATCGCACAACAAATAAAAAAGTTAAGAAATTAGTAACCTGCCAACTTCGCGATCACATCACTCATCACCTCACTGGCCCCCCCGCCAATCGACAGGAGACGGGCATCCCGATACGCCCTTGAAATTCGCATTTCGTTCATAAAACCCAGGCCGCCATACATCTGCAGGCAGCCGTCCGCCACCTTGCTCATCAGGCTTCCGGCAAAAAGTTTTCCCATGGAGATTTCCCTTGAAACATCCTGGCCGGCCACCTTCATGCGCACGATATGATATGTCAGCTGACGGAGGCATTCAATTTCCGTCAGCCATTCCACCAACCGGTGGCGCAGGACCTGCTTCTTGATCAGTGGTTTACCGAACACAATCCGCCCCTTGAGGTATTCAACGGTTTCATCAATAATGTCTTTGGCACTGATGTATGTCAGGGGCAGCACG
>JAHECJ010000103.1:0-5612 GCA_024641805.1 Desulfococcus sp. | reverse complement strand
AAATACAGTTCCGCGGTATCACTGCTTCGCATGCCCATCTTATCCAGTTTGCGGCTGACCTTAAATCCCGGCAGGTTTGTGGGAACCACAAACAGGCTGAAGGAATGGTATCCCGATTGCTCGCTGGTGCGGGCCAGCAGGGTGAGAAAGTCCGCCTGAGTGCCGTTGGTGATATAGGTTTTGGAACCATTTAAGATATATGAATCACCGTCTTTTTTTGCAAATGTTTTAAGCGCCGCTACATCGGAGCCGGCATCCGGTTCGGTGACAGCGATGGCGGATACCATTTCCCCCTTGATGGCGGGCTTTAAATAGGTTTCCTTTAAATACTCACTGCCGAATTCTTCAATGGCGGGTGTGGCCATGCTCATCTGGACCGCAATGGCCATGGGAATGCCTCCACATCGGATACGGGCCAGTTCTTCCATGACCACGGTTTCATACCAGTAATCCAGACCCTCCCCGCCATATTTTTCATCATACCGGATGCCGAGAAATCCAAGATCCCCCATTTTTTTGAAAAGTTCGTGCAGGGGGGCGATGCCTTTCTCCTCCCACTCATCCACATTCGGATTGATTTCCCGGTTGACAAAATCCCTGACGGCCTTGCGCACCAGCTCATGGTCTTTGGTAAAATAGATTTCACTTCCCATCGCATCCTCCCTGCTCCGGCTCAACCGGAAAAGTTGAATAATTAAAAACGGGCGTTGCCCGCAACATAATATAGGCTTCAGGTGTCAGATATCAGGTTCTTAAAAGGCAACTCCCGAACACTGAAACCCGACACCTTGTAGATAATTTCTCTTTTATAAATCTTTTAAAAAGTCAGGTCTTCAAACCCATTAATCGGATCACTTCAAAATCATTTCCGGCACATCTATCACCTTTGCCCGCAAATACTCCCCTAAGGTTTTGGCCTGGGGATCATTTCTGAAAGATGCGGCCACCCCCTCCCCCAGCACCCCTTTGATATAAAAATTCAATGCCAGGAGATTGGACAGTTCGTAGCGTTCAATGTCAAACGCCTTCATATCCGGCAGCAGGTCTTTCAATTTTTCAGTAGTGAGAAACCGGTTTAAAAATGAATAGGACTTAATATTTTTCGCCCACACCCCGAGGTTGGCATTGCCGCCTTTGTCTCCGGACCGGGTGGCAAACAGCCGGCCGAAATAGATCTTTCGCATGTTTTCCATGGGAATATCCGGCAAATTCACTGCCGTTGGTTCGATATCCGTTCTTTCCGGATACGCCCCCACCGGTTTTACAATAAATTCCAAATCTCCCAGATAAATCCGCTGTTCCAGAAATTTATTTTTCACCAGCGTCGGCCAGTGCTGGAGCGCCGGGATGGCATCCGACGGCGGGGCGGTCATGGTAAACCCCGGGATGCTGGATAACGCCATCTCAACCAGTTTACTGGAAAACAGCTTCCCCACTTTTTTCTGATCCGGATCCATGAGGGAAATTTTCAAATGCGCACATGCCTGATCATTGTGCTGCGGGTTTTCCCTGTCACTCCGGATCAGCTGGACATCGGTAAACGCGAACCGATCTTTGCCGCCCAGGAGATCAAAAATCGTTTCTTCCACGATTTTAGCCTTTTTTTCGATATCCAGGCCGGTCAGCACCACGGTCATGGAATTTTTGTAGCCATAAAGGTTGTTTATGCAGACCTTTGCGGAACCGGTCGCGGGTTCTCCCTGGATGCCGTCGATTAAAACCCGATCCGGCGCTTCCTGACGGATATGGATCGTGTCAAATCGAACTTTGACATCCGGCGTCAGATAGGACGGTTCCCTGATTTCATACAAAAGTTGCGCGGTGACCGTGCCCACGGAAACCAGCCCGCCCGTGCCGGGATGTTTGGTGATCACAAACGACCCGTCGCTGTGCATTTCGGCAATGGGGAAGCCCATATTTTTAAAACTGGGGACTTCTTCAAAAAACGAATAATTTCCGCCCGTGGCCTGGGCGCCGCATTCAATAATATGTCCGGCGGCATACGCACCGGCCAGCTGGTCCCAGTCATCTTCCTTCCAGCCGAATTTCCATGCACTGGGGCCCGAAACCAGGGCCGCGTCCGCCAGTCTTCCGCCCACAACAATATCGGCCCCCTCGGTCAGCGCTTTGGTGATACCCCAGCCGCCCAGATAGGCATTGGCGGTAATAGGCATGGCTCCGGCATCTTTCAAGCTGATCCCCTTATCCAGATGTCCGAAAGCTTCCCCCTGCTGCTGGAGCTTTCCGAGTCGGGGCAGAAGATCATCCCCTTCGATGCACGCTATTTTGGGACAAAGTCCCAGTTCCGCGGCAATCTTTTCAAGCTCGGCGGCAAGGCCTTTGGGGTTCAGTCCGCCAGCATTGGCGACGATTTTAATATTTTTTTCCAGACACATCCCCATTACATCATTCATCTGCTTGAGAAAGGTCGTGGCATATCCTTTGTCAGGCGCTTTCATTTTCATCCGGAACAGAAGCGCCATGGTCAGCTCCGCAAGATAGTCACCGGTCAGCACATGAATTTCACCGCCCTCCACAAGTTCTCTCGCAGCCGACAGCTTGTCCCCCAGATACCCGCTACAGTTTGCGATAATGAGTTTATCCTGCTGTTTTCGATTGGTCATCTACTATATCCTTACTTTCCGGTAAATACCGGAGGCCGTTTCTCAATAAACGCGGTAATCCCTTCCACAGCATCTGCGGTTGCAGCAACCTCACCCAGTTTTTCGGACAAAAAATCCAGCGCATCCTCAAAGCCCATATCCTGCATTGCGTAAAACGCCTGTTTCCCAATCTTCATTCCAATGGGGCTTTTGGCTGCCAGGCTTTTGAGCACCTGATCCACGCTTTCATCCAGTTTGTCCGGCGCCACCACCCGGGTGATGAGCCCCATTTCCCGGGCCTGATCTGCAGACAATTTTTCACCGAGCAGCACCATTTCCATGGCTTTCTTCTTTAACACATTTCTGAAAATCAACGCCCCGATCATCATAGGGAAAAGCCCGACATTCACTTCCGGGGTACCGAATTTGGCATCACTTTTTGCTATCACGATATCACAGGCCAGCATGAATCCGGTTCCCCCGGCCAGGCAGTATCCGTTGACCTTTGCCACTGTTGGTTTTGGAAAACCCGCCAGCCGCTTTAACAGATCGGCATAATTGGCAAATGCCTGATTCTTGCCGCCGCCCTCCGCACTCATGGCTCCGCCCAGGTCCGCCCCTGAACAAAAAGCTTTTTCACCGGCCCCCGTGACACAGACAACCCGCACGGCATCGTCTTTTTCCGCCAGATCCAGATATTGACCAAACAGCTCTATCGCTGCCGCACTGATGGAATTTCGGAATTTTTCCCGGTTTATGGTTATGTTCGCGACATGATCGCTGACTTCGTATAGCAGGTCTTTTTCGGACATGGTCAAGGCTCCTTCTTCCCTTATATCAAATCAGTATTTCGTAAATTCAACAAATCGTTCCTTTGTTTCAGGCGTCTGTGTTCAGGTGTCAGGTTGTCACTGTTTCCCTCCTGACACCCGAAACCTGAAACCTTTTTAAACTGTGACGCGACTTGCCAGCATCACTATCAAACGGATTCATCCCCCGCATCCAGGCCGGCTTTTTCAATATCCACCAGGATATCGCCGGGCATCACCTTGTCCCCTTCGGCGACATTGACTTTTTTGACTGTTCCGTTAAACGGCGCAACAAGGGTGGTTTCCATTTTCATGGCGGAAACAATGACTACTGGCTGACCTTTTTCCACGACATCGCCTTCTGAAACCGGAACGGATATTACGAGCGCCGGCATTGGCGGCGTAACTTCCGTAGGATCCGATCCCAGGCCCTTTTTCCGTGTTCGCGTCTGTTCCAGCTGGTCCGCATCCTGGACAAAATAAACTTTACCTCTGATCGCGATAATTTTTCCGTTGCCCTGATCACTCACATAAGCGTTGACCCCCTGGCCGTTAACATTCAGATGAATCTGATGGTCATTTACCGCCGTATAGCTGACGTCAAACCGATTTTCGCCGATAACGGCCTTTATTTTTTCCTCACCGTCCTTTTCCACTTCCACGGGAAGAGTTTCTTCATTGATTTTAAGTCTGTAGTCCATAAAAATCTCTCCTGCACCAAACTGATGGCTTCAGAAAAAGCCCAACTTCAGCGTTGCTCTTCGTCGATCAACGTACATTAATTACGCCTCACTCCTCAGAACTTGCCCGCCTTGAATTTTGGCTTTTTTCTTTGCCACAAGAATCTGAATATTTAGATAGTTATCAATTCTATAGACCTATACGCCAATTCCCCAACGTCTGCCAGGGCGTCGGAATTTCATCTTTTGATGATATCATTCTCTTTACCTTCCGGTTACCGCACATTTCATCCACAACAAAAGCGATCCTGGCAAGATCGGTATCCGACAGATCCTGCTTCCAGGCGGGGAAATGGGTGTCAATAAAATTCGTAAAGACCTCGCCCCGGACAAATTGCTCTGACTGCAGGACATCCATCAAAAAGGCAATGGGCGTTTTGATCCCCAGCACAATATAACTTTTTAATGCCTTGACCATTTTGGCAATCGCAAGATCCCTTGTTTGGGCATGAATAATCAGTTTTGAAAGGATCGGATCATAATCCACCGGCACTTCAAAACCGGTATACACACCGCAGTCATTGCGAATACCCGGACCGGTCGGTTCCTTTAGAAATTCTATTTTACCGGGTGACGGGAAAAAACCGTTTTCCGGGTCTTCGGCGTAAATCCGGCATTCAATGGCATGGCCACGGCCGGCAATATCTTCCTGTTTGAGTGTCAACTCGTTTCCGTATGCAATTTCAAGCTGGAGCCGGACCAGGTCGAGACCGGTAATCATTTCCGTTACCGGGTGCTCCACCTGGAGGCGGGTGTTGACCTCCAGAAAGTAAAATTTATTGTTTTCATCAACCAAAAACTCAACGGTCCCCGCATTGACATATCCCGATGCTTTCGCCGCGGTAACCGCCGCCTGGCCCATTTCCGCCCGGAGGGCCGGGGTCAATACCGTGGAAGGGGTTTCTTCTATGATCTTCTGGTGCCTTCGCTGCACCGAACATTCCCTCTCCAGCAGATGAATGGTATTTCCAAACCGATCGGCCAGTACCTGAAACTCGATATGCCGAGCTTTGGTGAAAAACTTTTCCAGATAGACTTCACCGTTGCCGAATGCACTTAGGGCTTCCCGGGAGGCTGCCGCACAGGCCTCGGCCATCTCTTCGGAAGAGTTTACAATCCGGATGCCTTTCCCTCCGCCCCCGGCCGTGGCTTTGATTAGTATGGGATATCCGATTCTTTCGGCTTCCCGGACCATTATATTTGCATCTGCCTCCGTACTTGTCAGGCCCGGCGTCACCGGCACCCCGCTGTTCACCATGATTTTTCGGGAAGTGATTTTATCTCCTAAATCCTTGATCACCTTTGACGGAGGACCGATAAAAACGACGCCCTGCTTTTCACATTTTTCAACGAACATACTGTTTTCAGAAAGAAAACCGTACCCCGGATGAATGGCTTCAGCATTGGTTGTTTTTGCGGCATTGATGATTTTATCCATATGGAGATAGCTTTGGGAGGGT
>JAHECJ010000102.1 GCA_024641805.1 Desulfococcus sp. | reverse complement strand
TTTTTCCAGGACAAAACCGATATCACAGAAATTAGTTCCCCGGACATTGGCTGTATTCGGCGGAATACCGTAATCATTGATCCGGATAAACGGACAGTCAGCGTAAAAGTTAGTCAGACAGGCGGATATCTCCACCGGATCGGCACTTTTCTTCATCGTAGCGTAAATCGTGGACTCCATCCCACGCGACATGGGCAGCAGATGTGGGATAAATGTGATATCCACCGGCTGCCCGGCTGCAGCTTCCAGAACTTCATCCATCTCTGGTTTGTGCCGGTGACCGGTCACTTTATAGGGCTTAAATGATTCGGTGACTTCACAAAAATGGGTGGTCAGTGAAAGTGACCGCCCGGCCCCGCTGACACCGGATTTTGAATCGGCAATGAGAGTCGTTACGTCAATGAAGTCCGTTTTAATCAGGGGATATAGCGGCAGTAGAATACTGGTCGGGTAGCATCCGGGGTTGCCGACAAGATCTGCATTTTTTATCCGATCACGGAAAACTTCGGCGAGACCGTAGACGGATTTCGCCAGAAGATCTTTCGATGTGTGCCGCTGGTAAGCGGCTTCATATCTGGCCGAATCGGAAAATCGGAAGTCCGCGGACAGGTCGATTATCTTTTTTCCGTTCTTCAGCAGGTCTGGAACGAACGCCATGGGCAGCTTATGTGGCAAAGCCAGAAATAAAACGTCTGTTTTACTGCATATAGTGTCATTGTCAAATGTTTCGCAGTCAAGATCGATCAGCCGTTTCATTGACGGGTATATCGAGGCAAACGGCTGCCCGGCATACTGACGGGAGGTTAACACCGTCAGGCGCACATCCGGATGGCCCGCAATTATTCGAACAAGTTCCGCCCCCGCATATCCGGTAGCGCCGACAATACCCACTCTGATCATTTTCCTGCCCTATTCTGTAAAAGTATGAATTAATAGAAGAAATATGAGCTCAAAATCCCGCAACGGGTTAAATTCAGAAATGTATGGCAAATTATCCTTTGTGAGATATCAGACGTTGGATGGATTTTCAAGTAGATTCATTTGCTATTTGAAACAACTACATAGATGAGATATCAAGTGATTACGCCTACCATGATCAAAATAGCGAGATTTTTTTCAGATGAATTCGGATAAAAGTAATTTAAAAAAATTGACAGCAAAATAATTTTTTGACAATTTACCTAACGAACGTTCGGTTTAATCCATTGATTCCCATTCAATTTTGAAAGCATCTGCCTGAGAATAGGTTTACTAATAATGTAACAAGGGGTAATGATATGCAAATATTGAAACCAAAGGCAATTTTTCTGATCATGATTATGGTCGGCCTCATCATGATCGAATCTGCGCCGTGTGAAACGCTTGATGATGCCTGGGCAATATCCCTTGCCAGTGATCATTCGTTAAAAGCCGCCCGGGACTCCGCCGATGCGGCACAGTTCGAGGTCAGCGCGGCAAAAGGCGCCCGGCTGCCGGCCTTGAACCTGAACTCAGGTTACACTTTATTAAATAATGAACCCGGTGTAATTTTAAACGGTTTTGAAGCCACTACGGCGGAAAATGATTTCCTGACTTACAGCGCTACAGTGGCCGTCCCGATATACACCCATTTTCGTATCACCAACGGAATCAAGGCTGCCGAATCAAATCGAGAAGCTGCCGGTTTTGAGCAAAAAGCCCTGGAGCAGGACATCAAACTCCGGGTAGCTGAAACCTATATTGCCGTTTTGCTTTCACAAAAAAATGTAGAAGTCGTCCAAAGTCATGTACAGAGCTTGACTGCCATTGCCGTGGATGTGAAGAACCTCCATGATCAGGGGATGGTGCCAGTCAATGACCTTCTGTCCGCGCAGGTCTCCCTGGCAGATGCCAAACAAAAAGAATTAAACGCCCGTAACCAGCTTGATACCGCAAGGGCTGCCTACAACCGGATACTGGTTCGATCCCTGGATTCAGCAGTAGAAATAGAGCCGCTTGAATTCGCCGCTTTCGAGGAACCTCTTGAGGAGCTCACGGACCGGGCCATTCAGACACGCGCCGAACTGACCCTTCTGTCCAAACAGTCCGAAGGCCTGGAACAACTGGCCGCTGCCCAACAGGCAGCGACGGGTCCCCAGGTGCTGCTCAGTGGTGGGACTAACTACACCCAAAATTCTCATCAGGTCCACGAATCTTTGTGGTCTGCAAACTTGACTCTGTCATGGGACATATTTGACGGGAACATTGCCAGCCATAAAAGCAGTGCTACTTTGAAACGCGCCGGGTCCGTCAGGGAGCAGCGGTACGATTATGAATCAATAATTCGACTGAATGTGAGAAATGCCTGGCTGAAAATGCAGGAAAGCCAGGAACGGATCAAGGTTGCCG
This sequence comes from Desulfococcus sp., assembly GCA_024641805.1. Classification (GTDB taxonomy): domain Bacteria; phylum Desulfobacterota; class Desulfobacteria; order Desulfobacterales; family Desulfosalsimonadaceae; genus SURF-3. The sequence continues at coordinate 4,775 of JAHECJ010000102.1, read as the reverse complement.
AGGAAGCGCTGAAGCAGGCGGACGAGAACCTCAATGTTTCCCGGAACCGATACCAGGAAGGGGTGGGGACAAATACCGATGTATTGAATGCTGAGTCTTTAAGAATCAATAGTCGGGTCAATTATGAAAATGCATATTATGATTTCGGACTGGCCATCATGAGATTAAAAAGAGCCATGGGAGAAATTTAACATGCATCCGAAGTTAGCCTAAAAGTAGCTCCCTGTAAAATAAATTTCTTTTTAAATAAGGAGTTCAAAAATGAAACGAGTTGTTTTAATCGACAGCACGGCGGATATCCCTGAATATATTGCGCGGGATCTGGGAATCGAAGTTTTACCTGTAAACGTTGTCCTTGACGGCAAAACTTATAAAGACGGCATTGATATCAACATCATGGATTTTTATGAAAGATATGAAACCTACAAATCCATGCATACCGAAGCTATCCCCTATCAGGATTATGCGCTCAAATTCATGCAGTTGACATCAAAATGCGAGGAACTGCTGATTGTTCACTGTTCGGATGTATTAAGCGAAAATTATAAAACCGCGTTAAAAGTCAGCGAAGAATTTTCATCCCACAAATGCAAGGTGGAGATTATCGACTCCCGATCATGCAGCATGGGATTTGGAGTGGCCGTTATAGATGCGGCAAAAGCATTTAAGCAGGGCAAGGAATTCGGAAGCGTTGTGTATAATCTCAACCGGGTCCTGTCACGGACGACCTCTTATCTTGCCATTCCGACACTTAAATATTTGAGGAAGAGAAAAAAAATCGGGGGATTTAAATCCCTGCTCGGCCTGACGCTGGGTGCTAAACCGGTTTTAGGGTTTGAAGACGGCAAGCTGGTCGTTAAAACCCGTCTTTTCGGGAAACAACCAAATATGATTCTGTCCATGCTCGATATTATAAAAGAAGAGATCGGCAGCCACCCTATTAACCTTGCAATCGCCCATGGCCGAGACTTGAATCTCGTGAACAGTCTCCGAGGGGTTTTTGAACAAAATTTTGACTGCCGGGAAGTTTTCCGGACCTACTTCGGTCCGTCAATCGGTATTAATGCCGGCCCTGAAGCCATCGGGGTAATGTTTTACAAGCACGAAAAGTAGAGTTTTATTTAAGCCGGTAACGATAAGATTTCAAAGACGTGAAAGAAGTTAGATTATCACATGGATGTTATGTATAAAAATCTTGCATTGAATCTTGTAAGGGTCACCGAATCCGCGGCGCTGGCTGCCGGTCGATTTCTGGGCAAAGGGCTTAAAGAGGCCGGCGACCGGGCTGCGGTGGATGCCATGAGAAACGCGTTTTCCACAATTGATATTAATGGCTCCATTGTTATCGGAGAAGGCGAAAAAGACAAAGCCCCCATGCTGTATAATGGCGAGCGGGTTGGAAACGGAAACGGACTTGCTCTGGATCTTGCCGTGGATCCGGTGGAAGGGACCAACCTGCTGGCCCTTGGCCGTCCCAACGCCATTGCCGTTGTCGGCGCCTGCCCGTCCGGAACCATGTATGATCCGGGCCCCAGCTATTATATGAAAAAAATCGTCGGTCCGCCGGAAGCCGCCGATGTCATTGATATCAATGCACCGGTCAAAGACAATTTAACCCGCATTGCGACAGCCATCGGCAAGGACGTCCGCGAACTGGTAGTATTTGTTCTTGAAAAACCCAGACACCAGGAGCTGATTGCGGAGATTAGAAAAACCGGCGCATGCATCCAGTTGCATACAGACGGCGACGTCGCAGGTTCATTGATGGCGGTCAACCCCGAGTCTGAAGTCGACGTGATGATGGGGACCGGGGGCACACCCGAAGGCGTTATCTCCGCCTGTGCCATCCGATCACTGGGGGGGCAGATGTTTGCTCGACTGGATCCCCAGAGTGAACAAGAACGGAAGGCCATACAGTCTTACGGTACGGACCTGAATGAAATTCTGACTGTGGAAACCCTGATCAGAAGCCGTGATGCGTTTTTTGCCGCCACCGGCATATCCGGCGGCTCTTTTCTCTCCGGCGTTAAATACCATGCCAAATGGACGACTTCACATTCCATGATTTTAAACGGACGGACAGGCACGGTCCGTTTTATTAAATCGTATCATAATCGTTCGGCGTTCTGAGAATTAGTCATTTTCGTATTCGCCAGGATATCCGCGTCAGCTGCTAAACAGATAACTGATGGTTTTTCTTTTATTTTAATTTCATTTCTGCTATTTTTCGAACTACCGATCCGCTTATTGACAAAACGATCATTTACAGAAAAGCAAAACTGAGATGATATACGGAATTTTTTACGGGATTTTGATTGCGCTGTTCTTTTATTGTGCCGCGCCGGCCATTCGGCTTAACAACCGCTCTGCCATATGGTTTGCTCTTTACATCATTTGTACCGGGCTGTTTATAGGTGCCTATGATGGGGATCTCCATAAACTTCTGAAACCGGTTTTTGGAGACCAGAATCGCATAATATTCATTGCAATCGTCGGACTATTGTATTTTATCGGATTCAAGTTTCTGCGAACGTTTTTAAATGTCGGCTGCCACTCAAGGCTGATTGACAGAATTATGATATCGCTCCAGTGGATGGGCCTCATCTTTATTCCAATGAATCTGATGTCCAATCCGCTCACCCTGCCGTTTAATATTATTCTGGTGGGTATCGGCCCTGTTTTTTCGAACGTGATTTCCATTTATTTCTGGATTAAAGGCGTACTTCACGTCAGATTTTTTGCCATCGGATGGATCTTCGGCCATATTACTTTTGAAATCTTCCTGCTCCGTGTTTTCGGCGTCATTCCCTGGATACCAGGCAATCTGTACCTGCTGCCCGTTGCCATGCTCACATCCATCGTTTTTTTCTGTATTGCTGTCACAGACCAAAGCCGTGATGATCAGGATCAAAGTTACAGGGATAACCTGACCGGCATTGCCAACCGCCGCCTTTTTGACCAGGCCCTGTCAATTGAATGGAACCGTAACCTTCGCAGCCAGCAGCCGCTTTCAGTAATCATGGCAGACATTGACAACTTCAATGCGTTCAATGATACCTACGGTTACAAACGGGGTGACGACTGCCTGAAAGTGATTGCTCGAATATTTGACAAAAACCTGCAGCGCGCCGGAGATCTGGCCGCAAGATATGGCGGCGAGGAATTCATCGCTGTATTACCAGATACACTTGCCGTCGAAGCAAATTTTCTGGCTGAAAAAATTCGTGAACAGGTTGAACGCCTGGCAATCATTCACTCAACATCCTCCACTGGAAAAATCCTAACCGTCAGCCTGGGATCAGGGACTATGATTCCAAATGCCACTCTAAATCCTGCAGACTTGCTTTTAAAAGCGGATGACGCTCTTTGCGAAGCCAAAAATCAGGGACGGAATCGCGTGGTTTCACTGGAAGAACCGGTTAAGCCATGACTACAGGAGATGAATCATGGATGAAAATGAAAAAATTTTTCTGACACGAAAACAAGTGTTGGATGCCATTCGGATGGATTTTGTTCAGTATGAATCGCAGTTTGATCTTTACCAGGAATTATGCCCGATACTCACAGACAGCCGGGAATTCATATCGCAAGAAGGCAGGAATGACTGCCTGCTGATAACCCGGGGCAAAAAAAGCAAAACGCGGCGCATGAATGATCAGGAACTGGGACGTTATCTCTTGAATACCTTGAAAGCGAATTCTTATCCCCTGTCTGTATTGGCGGAAATTTGCAGCAAAGTTTTCCGGACTACATCCTGGACTGGGCGACACGGAAAAACCGGCGTCAACGGGATCTGGATTAAAACTGACATGGCGTTTTTTAAATGCCGGCAATGCGGAAACTGCTGCCGCAATCTGAACTACCAGAAAGACTGCACGGAAAAAGATTACCGGCGATGGAAAACCCTTGGCCGGGAGGATATCCTGGAAAAAGTCATGATCATTCATCACGAAAGCATAGCACCTGAGTACAGGATATGGATAAAACTCGACAGCAGCCAGCTGTATACGGAATGCCCCTGGCTGGTCACGGCTTCTTCTAAAGGTCGATTCGAATGTGAAATTCAGGATGTCAAACCGGAGTTCTGCCGCCAGTATCCCCTAACCCGGAAACATGCGGATATGACCGGATGCCGGGGAACGTTCGGTCAGCAATGCAGCTAAAATCGGATACACCCAATCCCTAAATCCAGTGCGAATCAGCATTTTTTTACAAAAACCGCTTATCCATCGTAAACAAAAAGCAAGCAGGGTATTTTAAAACAATTTTATCGGCTGAGCAACTCGCCCAAATTAAAATAATACCACTGCTGGTTGCAGGCCTTGCCCGCTTCGTCCTTTGTGGTATTTGATGCATTGACCATCCATGCCTCCAGGCTTTCCGGCTTCATGATCACATCCTGGACATTCCCTTTCATTGCCGCCACTTTTGCCAATTCTTTGAATGTTTCAAGATCGTGTTCACCGTAATTTTTCACCATAAACTCACGCAGCCGACCTGTCTCGTGCCCTGCAAATATGACATCATTGATCCCCTGGTAACATTGCCCGTCGCCTTCGTCACAAAATTGACGATTGTCAGTCAATGTCTCAAACCGCATGGCGTCGGAAACCAGCATCATTCCTTTTACATCCGGATCTTCAGTAGCGCCGCTGAACTGGTACACATAAGAACAGGTTCTTTTGGCATCTTGCACAACCCGTAATGCTTCCTGTATGGAATCCGCCTCTCTAAGCAGTTTCTTGAAAAGAAATACAAATGGAATCCCCTCCAGG
>JAHECJ010000101.1 GCA_024641805.1 Desulfococcus sp. | reverse complement strand
CATTCTTGAATATTTCGGTGATGGCTCTGGCAAAATTTGCCAGTCTAACCCTTGGTCGTTGGATTTTTCCCATTGCAACGCAGCCGAAATCAATTTTTTCAATGGGGAAAGGGAGCAAACTGTTTGAGCGGGGGAATAGAGACTTTCTTTGAATGCTAATAGATCTTATAAATACCGATCTCAAGGTTTTTCAAGATATGAAGCGAGTTTTTGATCCCGCCATTGAAAAAGGAGATCGAGGGAAGTTGAGCAAAGCGAAACCTGGGTTGCAGGGCGGCTTCTTTTGCTACTTTTCTTACAGCTAAGAAAAGTAGAGATAAATATTAATAAAACGAACAGGGATCATTATAAAAGAAGGTTTAAGGTAGAAGGTGGAAGACTGAAGGGAAAACGGATTGGGTCAATTTTATACTGGATATCCGATAGCCTGGAAATGACGGGCAGGGGATAAACGAACATCGAACGTCCAACACCGAACATAGTGTTAAAGGACTGCGCTGCATAAAGCACTGAGACGTAAGAAGGTCAACCTGCCGGTTGGCAGCAGTGATACACCTCTGTCGAAGAAAGCCTGAATTCTGCCTGCAAAATTTACCGCATATCCCTTTTCTGCCCGGTGCACGCCAGCACGCTTGCCCACAGCCGGCTGTCCGGATCGATGGTTTTGCGGCGGCTCACGGCCAGCGCAATGGGCAGGTGGGTGAACTCGCGTTTCCAGTAACCGATCACAATATTGGTGCGGCCGGTCATGCCCGCATGCACCGCGTTGTGGGCCATGAGCAGACAGAGCGCCGAATCATGAGGACTGGCAGGCACACTGCGGATCATATAACTGGGGTCGATATACTTTAACGTCACCTCCATGCCGCACTTATCGGAATAGGCTTTGATCTCGTCTTTCAAAAAAGTGCCGATGTCCATCAGGCGAAGGTTGCCGGAAGAATCCCGGGCATCGGTAGTTTCCATAAGGCTCTGCCCGGCCCCTTCACCCACCACCACCACCGCATGTCCTCTCTGTTCAAGCCGTTCCTTGAGTGCGGCTAAAAACCCCTTAAGGGTGAAATCACTTTCCGGAATCAGGCAGAAATTAACGTCACTGTTTGCCAGGGTGGCAAAGGCGGCGATAAAACCGGAATGGCGTCCCATCAGTTTGACCAGGCCCACACCGTTTCTGGCACCCAGCGCTTCCATATGTGCCGAATAAATCGCATTTCTGGATTCGTATACGGCGGTCTCGAAGCCGAAAGACTGGTCCACGAATCCGATATCATTGTCAATGGTTTTTGGAATACCGATGACGCTGATCTTGAGCCGCCTTTTTTCCACCTCTTCGGCAATGGCCTGTGCCCCGCGCAGCGTGCCGTCACCGCCAATGGCAAACAGGATGCCCACGTTCATCTGCTCCAAGGTATCCACCATTTCACCTACATCCTGGGGCCCCCTGGATGATCCTAAAATCGTCCCGCCTTTTGCGTGAATATCTTCAACCAGTCCCGGGGTCAGCTCAAACGGCGTATGCCCGTACCGGTAGGAAAGCCCCTCAAATCCGTACCGGAACCCGAAGACCGTGCGGACCCCGTAGTGATGAAAAAGGCTGAGCACAATCGAGCGGATCACATCGTTCAATCCCGGGCACAGGCCGCCGCAGGTGACGATACCGCATTTGAGTTTTGACGGATCAAAATAAATCTTTTCCCTGGCACCGGCCATCTCAAAACTTAAAGGCGTTTTGCCGGCTTTCAGGCTGGCTTCGATTTTTCCGGCACAGGAATGATACAATACCCGTTCATCATCCTTGATAAACGGCATACCCGTCATGGGAGACGGAATCCGGCACTCGCCTAATTTCTGGACCTGGGTGGATAATTCGGTATTTTGCATGGATCCCTCCGGGAATGTCTGTGGTCGGGCTGTTATTCACTGAATTGTCGATTTTGGCAGGCTGTTCAACAACCTGTTTTTTTTAAATCTGCCTGTATTTTTATCGAATCGTTTATTTATTAATTTATAAACTACTTTTGATCATGTTTCAACAGCCATTAAAGGTGACTGAATTTAGAGGACAGTATAACGATTTTTTTACCTATCCCGGGAAAGCAAATAATTTGTGTGACGGGGCTGCAATATTATTCTTGAATATTCCGGGGGGCACAGGCAACTGCTTGCCCGTGTTCCAAGGAAACCAAAGGGAAAAGCTAACAGCCACGAATATTTCCCGCGCCGAAAAACCCTTTTGCGTTTCGCGAACTGACAAAATTTGCCGGTGTCACCCTTGATCGTCGGAATTATGGAAAGATGGAGGAGTCGAAGAAAAGTTGAAGTGATGCCCAAACCGGAACAGTGGTTAAGGAGTAAATTTTCAGCCATCTTGATTCAAATCTTGACGAAAAGGGAAAATGTAATTACAATAGTTACAAACTTAATTAAATGGTATATAGGAGTAAAACATGGAAAATCAAACACGATCCAGGGATGCGAAGCTGATCCCAATCGGAAATTCTAAAGGAGTGCGAATACCCAAGGCGCTCATCCAAAAATATGGATTGAAAAATTCCCTTTTAATAGAAGAAACAGACCAAGGACTGCTTCTTCGCAATAAAGAAGAAGGCAAACTTTCCTGGGAAGAAACGTATAAAACCATGGCGAACGAAAATGAAAATTGGGAGGATTTTGACACAACGATTCTTGACGGTCTGGAGGATGATTCATTTGAATATTGAACGGTACGAAATATATTTAGCCGATCTAACCCCGACTATCGGAAGCGAAATAAAAAAAGTCCGGCCCGTCGTCATAATCAGCCAGAACGAAATGAACAAATATTTGGAAACCGTTGTTGTATGTCCACTAACCTCAAAATTGCATCCGCTATGGCGAAGTCGGCTTCAGATTAAATGTGCGAACAAAAATGCCGAAATTGCTGTTGATCAGATTCGCACAATTAGCAAACAAAGGCTGAAAAAGAAACTTGATCAGTTATCCGATATCATGGCGGCCCAATTGCGAAAATTGATAACGGATATGTACGGTGAATAATTATTTGTTAAACAGGAGTCCTTCTGTCGGCCGTTTTCAGTTTATATTTCACGGCACAACCAGTAATGATATATCGCAAAATAGCGGACGTCTCGCTGGACGCTCAGCGGTTAACCATGAATGGTAATGGCCCCCATTCAATATTGAAATGCGTTCTGAAATTCAGTATCAGGCATGCATTGGCGGCAGCGATTCGGCCGCTGAATGCTCATAGGCGCTGATCGGAACCGCTTTATGCAAGCGAAAATGATTATTTTCTCTCGGCGGCAAATTGAAAATCGTGTCGATCTCCTTAAAAAACCGGGGATAAATGAGTTTGTCCGCCTGCCGGATGCGGAATTCAAGCGACGAATCGACAACGCCTTTGGATATCGCCAGGTTTTGAAGACCTTTGATGACCTGATGCCCCTTGACGAGCTGGCTGCATGTGTTGGTGCACCGTTCGCACTGCAGGCAAAGCCATATGGAGGGAGATGCGAGCAATTCTTCCACCAGCCCCAGGTTTACCATGCGGATGATTGCCTGGGGATCAAACAAATCCCTCTCACAGAAAACAGGACAGGCGCTGCTGCATTCACTGCATGTGAAACATAAGCTCGGGTGGGCTTTGCCGACAGCTTCCCGGAGGGATCGGGGAACGGGTATGCCGTTTTTCTTAATGACGGTTGAGGACACCCGGATGGGTGTATTCATCCACTGATCCCATTGCGTATCTGTAAGGGTCGGCAGGGTGCCGTTCAGGCAGCATGACACCGCATGCCAGCGGACCCGCTGGAACCTGGCAAAGAATTGCTGATATTGATGAATCGCATCCAGCGTCACCAGGCCCTGGTGGAGCATTTCCCGGCGCACATATCCGATAATGTCCGCAGGTTTTACCAGATTCGGGCAGACGAGACTGCACCGTCTGCACGTCAGGCAGTACCAGATCTCCGGGAGGTACAGGAGTTCATCCAGTAACCCGATGTATGCCAGCCGGACAATTTTCTGCGGCCGCAGCGAATGCGAATTGATGTTTACGGGGCATCCGCCGTCACATGCGCCGCATGACCAGCATTTGTAGAAACCCGCATGGGTCGCCTGTTCAATGGCGAGTCTTTCTTTAAAATCCGGTTTTAAAGGCGATAAATGTAGCATTTTATCCTCCTTTGCTTGAGCTGTTCTGCAGGACATCACAATACCGTTTGATTATTTAAATTGCATACTTTATGCCAGATTCATCCATAAAAAAAAATTATCTCCCGGTATTGTTATATTTTTCAAGCGGAATTCCGCATATCGCTTTTGACATTCATCATTATGGAATCCCCGCAGATATCCTCAATTCGCCGGATCATTCTCCGCACCGGTTCGCTGCGGTCCATGGATTCAACCGGGTTGTTTTCCGCCGCATTCTCAGGCGGGCTGGTTTTCAGAATTTCGAAGGTGTCTTCGACCTCATCGACAGCTAGCTGGAAGGTATGGATGATAAGATCATCGATCCGGCCGCTCTGACGCCGGCCTTCAGTCAAGAGCCGGGGGTCCGCCATCATTATTTTTTTGATGTGTTTCGCGATGGTCATCATGAAGTCCTTGACTTCCACGGCGGAAAAACCTTCCATGTACTTATGGGTGGCGATGATCTGCGCAAAATTCTGCACCATGCTCCGGTCCCGGCTTTTGATGGTTGCGGCAAGCATCTGGTAATGGAGGTGAACATCCCATTTCAACTGATCCACCGCCATTTTACGATAATTTGGAAACTGCGCTGATTTACCTGCATGACTGATTTCATCGGCGATTTTTCCAATCAGCGCGTCCTGCTTTTCCATCATGATCTCATAAATCAGGGAACTTTTCCGGGTGGCAAATCGTTTGAGCATCGTTTCATTGCGAAACGCCCAGTTGTTGGGATGGTTTTTTATATTTTCCGTCAGAAACAACATGCGCCTCAGGATATGATAGCGGAAACTGGGTTTCCAATCGAGGGCCTGATAAGTTGCCGACGCATCCACGCGCAGTTTTTTGTCGATATATTCCGCCATCCAAGGGTGTTCCAGGGAAGACTCGCCGGTCATCCGGTTCCAAAGTTGCCAGAGGGAAAGACTTGCGGCGGCCAGGGGCTTAGGAAAGAGCACAGGCGTAATGTCACGGCCATAATAATATTTCGTGGCGCTTTTGAAAAGTTCCAGATGGGAAACGCATCCCGGAGGGCTTGCAATGAAGATGGAAAGGCCCGGAAGCCGTCCGCAGATTTCGATGACCCGGAAAAACATTTTATTTAAGTCTTTAATATGAATATAGGGCATGGCGGATGCGCCTTTTCCGGGCAGCGCTCTTGAAATGAGTTTATTTCCTGTCAGCCATTTTTTTAAAATCATATTCAGCGGCGGGTTTTCGCACCAGTCGCTGTAGACCGCTGCCAGGCGGATAATAGAGCAGGGAAGGTCCTTGCGGTTTTCCCTGATAATCTTTTCACTTCTGCTTTTACTTCTCGCATAGGGGAAATCCGCGTCAGTTGGGTTGTCCTCCGTCAGCGATTTTCCCTCCGGCGGAAATTTACAGGCAGCCAGGGAACTTGAATAGATAAAATGGCGTACGCCCAGAACATGTGACATTTTAATCATGTTCAGGGTTCCCCCGACATTGGTGTGTTCATATGCCGGGTTGTCATCCATGGTAAAATCATAATACCCAGCCAGATGGAGAACATAATCGACGCCGCCTTTCTCCCGTATTTGTCTGGCCGCGATCAACAGGTTGTCCATGTTCGTGATATCTGCCTGGATCCAGATGATATTTTCGCTTTTGGGGATACCGGCCTCCTTTTGGGAACGCCGGGCAATGCAGAAGAGACGGAAATTATCAAGCGCCCCGATCACAAAATGCCGCCCGATGAATCCGGAAGCGCCGGTCACCAGTATTCCGGGTTTTCCCGCGTTCATGGCGCCGCCTTTTCATGTGCTTTATACCCGGCGGAAGCAACCCATAGCAGGCCCCATATCGCTACTCCCATGGAAAAATCAATCATTGCCGAAAGAAAAATGATCCAATGCCTTTCAATGAAGAAATAGTAGAAAAACAAAAAAAGAGTGGCAGCCATTTTTACAATAATCGCATAAATGATCATGTTTTTATTTTTATGGATATCCATTGCCCCGTAAATGTAGGCGATGGCCATGACCATATGAAACACGCCGCCCTGGCAGGGGAAAAACCGCTCATGAATTTCACCAAACCCCATCAGCCGAATCAGAATGGCGGGTTGGATCACCAGAATCATGCCGACCATTATGGAATGGGCGGCAACCACCCACAAGAGAAGTGCCAGGCGCTGCGGCGGAGGCAATCCACATAATCGTGACAGGGGGTTCATTAGCTGGTTTTTAGTGCACCGAACAGGAAACACACGGGTCATAGGACCTTACCAGCATGGAACACAGCAGTTCGAGTTTTTCGTCCGTCATTTCCTCAGTTAATGCAAATTTTTTGACCAGGCTTTTCATATCATGGTGGATGTTTGCATTATTTTGTGTGGTGGGCACAACGCAATTGGCCTTAATTATCCGTCCGGTTTTGTCGTATTTATAATGATGAAACAAAATCCCGCGAGGGGCTTCCACCGCACCGACGCCTTCACCTGCTTTGGGTGTGACCTTTGCCATCGTCTCCCCCGGGCCGGAATCAACCAGTTCATCAATTAAACGGATGGCTTCATGGACCGCATGAAAACATTCGACAAGCTGGGCCACATTGTTCATGAACGGATTATGGCAGACGGGTTTCAAGCCAAGAGCTGCTGCAACATCGGCGGCTTTCGGATGGAGCAGCTGAGCATTGTTGTTGAATCGGGCAAGGGCACCGACCGCATAGGACTCCCGGGATAGTTTCGACCATTTGGATGTGTTGTTTTTATCCACGTATTCATTGGTCATGGGCCGGTAATCCTGTTCTTTTTGCTCAACACCGTCGCTGGATATCAATGATCCGCCGATAAAGGGGTATTCTTTGGCTCCTTTGAGGGATACAAATTCCGTTTCCCGGATAAAATCAGGCAGTGTAAATGTGGAAAAGAGGTCTGCCACAATTTGTAAATCATCAATGGCCCGTTTCAGTTCATCCCGCAAACCGA
>JAHECJ010000100.1 GCA_024641805.1 Desulfococcus sp. | reverse complement strand
ATCGCCTACCTGAGGGATTTATATCCTCCCGGTCCGCCCATTCCCAGGAATGGACGCAGCAGACATTCGTTTGTGCCTAAAATTATCATCATTACCTGCATTTCTCAAGTTTTTTGGCCCGGACCTGCCACGGCACCGATTCGTCAAAAAATTACAATACATTTACTTAAACTTTACATTGACATTTACTTGATCCGTGGATAATCTGGTACCGTTCCAATGAAGAAAGGAGATCCATATGCCCGTATCCTTGTCCCCCAAACAAAAGCGACTTTTTGACTATATCCGGAACCATATTTCCGACACCGGCATGTCCCCTTCCCTGCGCCAGGCCGGTCTCGATTTGAGAATCAGCCATACCGCGGTTGCTCAGACCATTAAAACACTGGAAGAAAAAGGCGTTATCCGGCGCGATGGCCGCTATCAGCGGACAATCCACCTTATCACCCCCTCCGGCCAGTCTGCGGGCATTCACCGATGGACAGAAGTCCCGGTGATCGGCCGGGTCACTGCCGGATTGCCCATATACGCCCAGCAGGAATGGGACGGGCACATCGTCATTGATTCAAGTATTTACAAAGGTGAAAATCTCTTTGCCCTTCGCATTATCGGGGATTCCATGATCAATGCCGGCATCCTGAATGGCGATCTGGCAATCTGCGAACCGCGGCAATATGCCGGCAATGGTGAAATCGTTGTGGCGCTCATCCACAGCGAAGAAGCCACGGTCAAACGTTTTTTTATCCGCGCCGGCCATATCGTTCTCCAACCGGAAAATCCCGCATATATCCCTGTGCAGTATGGTTTTGATGAGGTCCTGGTGCAGGGCAAAGTCATCGGCATTCACCGCGGACCGGATGTTATGGAAAGACTGCAGCCATGACAGCGTCTTCTTCCCCATGCCGCCTGCGGGTCGGCACCAGCGGATATTCCTACACCGAATGGACCGACGCAGGGTTTTATCCCGCAGGCACGGCCACCCGGCAGATGCTGCCGCAGTATGCACGGTCCTTTATGATCACCGAATTGAATTATACCTGGTACCAGATGCCCAAAGCCCAAGCTATTGAACGGATGCGGCAACTGGTCGGCCCGGATTTTCTGTTTGCCGCAAAGCTGACCCGCACCATGACCCATGAAATCGATCCGGACCACTGGCGCAGCCAGGTGGGCAGTTATCGGGACGGCATCGCCCCCCTGGTCCAGTCCGGACAACTGGCGGCCGTGCTGATTCAACTGCCGCCGCATTTTGACCGGTCTGAAAAGAACCGGATCTATCTTTCCGCCCTGCTGGATGCGCTGAACGCACTGCCCCTGGCCGTAGAATTCCGCCATGTTTCCTGGGCTGTGGACCGGGTTTTTGACGCACTTTCCCAGCGCGGAGTTACCCTGGTGACAGTGGACGAACCCGCTCTGCCCGGTATGTTTCCTCCCCTTGGCGTGGTCACCAACCCGGCTTTTTTCTATGTTCGCTTTCACGGCCGGAATGCCGCCGGATGGCGTTCCGGCAATATGCAAAAACAATTTGACTATGATTATAACGATACCGAGCTTCAGGAATGGGTCGACAGGCGGATCACCCCGATGACGCGCCAGACTGATGCCGGTTTTCTGCTGTTCAACAACCATGTGCGCGCCCAGGCACCGAAAAACGCCCAGGCCCTTGTTCGGCTGCTTGCCGCCGCAAACCTGACCACGGCAAAGCCATAACTATTCCGGTAGCAGACCCGATGCCCCCTGTTTCCTGCCTCAAAATGCCCCCATGGATCCGGAAAGACCGGCCCCGGTCAGTGGTGCACCTGAATATCACCGACTTTGCCGTGGCCGTCGAGCGGATGGTGGATTCCCGGCTAAAGGGTCATCCCGTCATCATCGCGCCGGAAGCAACTGCAAGGGCGGTGGTCTACGACATGAGCGAAGAAGCTTACCAGGCAGGCGTGCGCAAAAATATGCCGTTGCAGCGGGCGCTGCGATGCTGCCGGGATGCAGCTGTCCTGCCGCCGCATCCCGACCGGTATGAACGGGTTATGCAGGATCTTTTCCGGGAAGTCCTGTCCTATTCCCCGCTCATCGAACCAGGGGAAGCCGACGGTCACCTGTTCATTGATGTCACCGGCACCAGTCGACTGTTCGGCCCATCCGTAGATGTGGCATGGCGCATGTACCATCAGATCAAGGCCCGCCTGGGGCTGACGCCGGTCTGGTCCGTGGCGCCGAACAAACTGGTGTCCAAGGTGGCAACGCGGCTGGTCAAGCCGACAGGGGAGTATGTTGTCGGTGACGGTGAAGAATCCGCTTTCCTGGCGCCCCTCCCCCTGGTCCTGCTGCCCGGCATTGAAAGCGGCGATCTATGCCGGCTACGGGAACTCAACCTGTCGTTGGTGCGCCAGGTGGCTGACTTAACCCTGGACCAGCTGAACATTCCCTTTGGCAAACGAGCCGGCATGATCTTCGATTTTGTCCGCGGGATTGATCCGTCACCCGTGCTGCCTGCCGGCCAGAGACCACGGACCATCATGGCGGACCATGAGTTCGGAAATGATACCAATGACGTGGCAATGGTCGAGCACGCGGTATACCGACTGGTTGAAAAAATCGGCGCTACCTTGCGAAAGCAGGGACGGGCCGCCGCCACGCTCGCCATCATGCTGGACCACTCAGACGGGTTGCGCCGTTTTCGCCAAATGGCGGTCCGCCCCCCGTCGGGCAATGACATCACCCTTTTTGAAACCGTGCGATCCATCCTTTATCTGGCCTGGACCCGTCGGGTGCGATTGCGCCACATCCGACTGATATGCGCCAAACCGGTATTCCCCCCGGCCCAGATGGAACTTTTTTTCTCTGATTCAGTGGTGATCGCGCAAAAACGCGCATCTTTGATCAATGCAGTGGATCATATCCGGGAACGGTTCGGCCATGACAGTATCGGGATGGGGAGATCTCTGACGGGTTAACACAAATTTTAGTTGTTATATGCCGGGATATCGCAGGCATGAAACAATATTGTATTGTCGGGGATCAAATGTTCAGGTGTCAGGTGTCAAATAAAGAAAACTGAAACCTGACACCCGAAACCTGACACCTGGCCTTGTATCGATTTTTTATGCCAGGAGAATTTCAATCCAGAAAATTCCAAGTCCTAACAGGAAATCCGAACCATGATCCCTTTAAGCGTCCGCTCAGCCTATTCGTTAATGTGGGGCACTTCAAATATAAAAACCCTCTGCCGTCACGCCCGGCTGCTCGGGTATGATCGCCTGGCACTGACGGACACGGACAACCTTTACGGCCTCTGGCCGTTTCTTACGGCATGTGAACAGGAAGGCATCCGCCCTGTCATAGGCGCTGAGATCACGGACAAAACCACATCCCGCCGGGCAATCTGCCTGGTCAAGGATATGCAGGGATATGGCCATCTCTGCCGCCTGTTGACGATGCGCCACACCGATGATGATTTTGATCTGAAAAGCGCGGTTTCCTGTTTTTCAAAAGGGCTGGTGGTACTCGCCACCAACACGGAACTGATTTCCGCATGGCGTGATGCCGGCGCGGATGTGGCCGCGGCCATGCCCCGCCACCCTCTCCTGTCTTCCCATTCCCTGCGCCAAACCGCCCGGCGGCTTGATATTCCGGTAGTAGCCACGCCGGGCAGTTTTTTTATGCATCCCGATGATTTCGCCGTTCACCGGGTGCTGCGGGCCATTGACAAAAATACCGCGCTTTCCCGCCTGGAAACCGGGGATATGGTTCCGGCAGACGCTTTTCTGGCGGACCCGGATGAATACACCCGCCGGTTTGCCATCTATCCGGAAGCTATAACAAACACCTTTGCCGTGGCCGAGCGCCTCACTTTTTCCCGGCCGGACTTCGGCCTGGTCATGCCCCCGCATCAGACCGATGATCCGGCGCAGACGGCCAGACTTTTGCGCCGGGCCTCGTATGCGGGGGCCCGGCGACGATACGGCGAATTATCAGAGACCGTGATTGAACGGTTGGAACATGAACTTCGAATTATCACTGAAATGAATTTCGCCGGTTATTTTCTGGTCGTGGCCGACATTGTTTCCGAAAGCCCCCGCACCTGCGGTCGGGGATCCGGCGCCGCCTCGCTGGTGGCTTACTGCCTCGGCATCACCAATGTCTGCCCCGTTAAGCACAATCTGTATTTTGAACGCTTTTTAAACCCCGGGCGCAAGGACCCGCCGGATATTGACGTGGATTTCGCCTGGGATGAGCGGGACCATGTCATCGCGAAGGTTTTTGCAAAATACCAGGGACGGGCCGCCATGGTCGCGAACCATGTCTGTTTTCAGCCGCGTATGGCGGTGCGGGAAACCGCCCGGGTTTACGGCCTGGCCGACCGGGAAATCAACCAGATCACCAAGCGCTTGCCGTGGCTCGGGCACATGGAAGAAGCCGACCGGCAATTTCATGAGCGTATTGCCGCGCTTCCCCGGATGCGGGGAATCGATTTTCATGAGCCCTGGCCGGAAATTCTTTGCATTGCCCGGAGAATCATCGGGCTGCCGCGATATCTTTCCGTGCATCCCGGCGGCATCGTAATTACACCGCAACGCATCGACACCTATGTGCCGGTTCAGAACGCACCCAAAGGCGTACCGATTATCCAGTGGGAAAAGGATGCCGCCGAAGATGCCGGACTGGTCAAGATCGACCTTCTGGGCAACCGCAGCCTGGGGGTCATCCGGGACGCCATTGCAAATATGCACCGGAATCACATTGCGCTGGATGAAGGCCGGTGGGAGCCGGAAGATGACTATCTCACCCAGCAGGCCATCAGCCAGGGACGCACCATGGGATGTTTTTATATTGAAAGCCCGGCCATGCGTCTGCTGCAGCAGAAAACCGGGGTGGGCGACTTCGAGCACCTGGTCATTCATTCCTCCATCATCCGGCCGGCCGCCAATGAGGTGATCCAGGATTATATTCACCGTCTTCACGGGGGACCGTGGGAACCAATCCATCCACTGCTTTCGGACGTATTGACAGAGACTTTCGGCCTGATGGTCTATCAGGAGGATGTATCACGTGTGGCCGTGAAAATCGCCGGATTCTCGCACACGGAAGCGGACAGGCTCCGCAAGGTCATGTCCCGGAAAGACCGGGAGCATCATTTGACGGATTATGTCAACCGGTTCACATCCGGCGCCCGCGCCAACGGCTTGGAGGACGATCAGATCGAAAAAATCTGGCGGATGATCATGAGTTTCAACGGATATTCCTTCTGCAAACCTCACAGCGCCTCATACGCCCGTATTTCCTTTCAGGCTGCGTATCTGAAAACCCATCACCCTGCTGAATTCATGGCCGCCGTGATCAGCAACCAGGGCGGATTTTATTCTGCATTCGCCTATGTATCCGAAGCCCGACGCCTGGGTGTCACCGTTCTGCCGCCGGATGTGGCATCCAGCCAAGTCCATTGGACGGGAAAGGACCGGGTCATGCGCGTGGGGCTTTTGTCGATTCAGGGCCTTTCCGCAATCACCCGAACCCGGATCATTTCTGAGCGCGAAAAACGCCCTTTTAACGGCCCGGCTGATTTTTTCAACCGCGTCCGGCCGGATGAAACCGAGGCACGTGCCCTGATCCACAGCGGTGCGTTAGACCGGTTCCATCCCCAAAAACACCGCGCCGCCCTGCTCTGGGAATTTTCCGAGTGGCACAGACGCCGCCATCTCGAAAATACCGAACCTTGTCTCTTTAAGGATCCCCTTCCCCCGCCGGTGCCGGATTTGCCGGCAGATGATTTTCTGGATCCGTTACGGCGGGAATTTAAGGTGCTCGGGTTTCTGTGTGACCGCCACCCCATGACGCTGTTTGATGATCAGCTCAAAGGCCAAAACATCATCAAGGCGGTCCATATGGCAAAGCACCTCGGCCGCCGCATCCGGACCGCCGGATGGCTGATCACCGGCAAGACCGTTTTGACCCAAAAAGGGGATCCCATGAAATTCGTGACCTTTGAAGACGACACCGGAATTATCGAAACAGTTTTCTTCCCGCAGACCTACCGACGGTTTTGCCATGTCATTGAATATGGGCATCCGTATCTGCTCTCCGGAAAAGCAGAAGAAAACTGGGGGGTGGCCACGCTCACGGTGGATGAGGTTCAGTTGATATGAATCGGCGGCATCTCATTTTCATTGACTATTTCCGTCAGGTTGGAAAGAATACATATCATGAAACTCAATTTCAAAGAAAATAACGGACCGGTGGATGCGGCCATTGAAGCGCTCATCAATCAGGCCGGCGACATCGGCAGGCCCCGGATCGTGCGGGAAATGATCCTGGCGGCGCTCAAAGCCGGCCAGGAGGATGACGGCGGAGTGGATCTAAAAATGATGAATACTTCGCTGAAGGAAATGCGGTACACCGCTAAAATTTTCGGCGATTACTCGGGAATTAAAAAGGTGACGATATTCGGGTCGGCCCGCACCCGGCCGGATGAAAAAGCGTATCTCATGGCCCGGCAACTGGGAAAAAATCTTGCCCAGGCAGGTTATATGGTGATCACCGGCGGCGGCCCGGGTATCATGCAGGCGGTTCATGAAGGCGCCGGCCCGGAGAAATCCTTCGGGGTCAACATTCAGCTCCCGTTTGAGCAGCAGTCCAACCCGGTGGTTCACGGAAACCCCAAGAACATCATCTACAAATATTTTTTCAATCGCAAAGTGGCCTTTGTCAAGGAATCAGACGCGGTGGTGCTGTTTCCGGGTGGGTTCGGTACGCACGACGAAGGAATGGAAACCCTGACCCTGGTTCAGACCGGCAAGCGCAATCCCGTGCCGCTGATCCTGGTGGATGAGCCGGGCGGCAGTTACTGGGCTGACTGGATAAGATTTTTAAAGGACCACCTGCTGGCGCACGGCTATATCAGCGAGCCGGATCTGCACCTGATTGAACGGGTGGAAGATGTCGATGAGGCAGCGGCAAAAATCAACCGCTTCTATTTTCGCTACCACAGCCTCAGGTATATTGACAATCAGGTGGTGCTTCGCCTCACATCCCCGATTGATCCTGACCGAATCCATGCGCTGAAAACCGCTTTCTCTGAAATGCTGCCCCCCGGCGGAGATATCATTCTTTCGGGTCCGCTTCCCGCAGAGGCAAATGAACCTGAAATCGCTCACCTGCA
>JAHECJ010000099.1 GCA_024641805.1 Desulfococcus sp. | reverse complement strand
CAGTACCGAATCGGACTGGTTCGCATGGAGCGAGCCATCAAAGAACGGATGAGCATGCAGGAAGTGGATGCACTGATGCCCAATGACCTGGTGAACCCGAAGCCGGTTTCCGCCGTGGTCAAAGAATTCTTTGGTACCAGCCAGCTTTCCCAGTTCCTGGACCAAACCAATCC
The DNA here is from genome assembly GCA_024641805.1 of Desulfococcus sp. Classification (GTDB taxonomy): domain Bacteria; phylum Desulfobacterota; class Desulfobacteria; order Desulfobacterales; family Desulfosalsimonadaceae; genus SURF-3. Next base: position 7,050 of record JAHECJ010000099.1, on the reverse strand, counting down.
GTTGTCGGAAACAACCCATAAAAGACGGCTCAGCGCTCTGGGACCCGGGGGGTTGACCCGAGACCGCGCCGGTTTTGAAGTCCGGGATGTTCATCCCTCTCATTACGGCCGGATTTGTCCCATTGAAACCCCTGAAGGTCCGAACATCGGATTGATTGTTTCTCTGTGCACATATGCCCGCGTCAACGAGTTCGGATTTATTGAAACACCTTACCGGGTGGTTGAAAATTCGAAGGTCACTGAAAAGATCAAGATGCTCAGTGCGTTTGAAGAACAGGAACATCCGATTGCTCAGGCCAACGCACCAGTGGATGAAAAAAATGAATATGTCAATTCCATGGTTATTTCCAGGGTGGCGGGTGAATTCATGCGAGTCAATCGCGAGCAGATCGAATTAATGGATATCTCTCCGAATCAGCTCGTGAGCGCTTCAGCGTCATTAATTCCTTTTCTTGAAAATGATGATGCCAACCGCGCGTTGATGGGTTCAAACATGATGCGTCAGGCTGTTCCCCTTTTGGACAGCCGGTCTCCCCTGGTCGGAACCGGAATTGAGGGGGTTGTCGCGAGAGACTCGGGGGTTACGGTTGTCGCTCGAAAGGATGGTACGATTGTTGATGTTGATGCGTCCCGTATTGTCCTGCAGCACGAATATTCCAATGATCCGGCCGAAAAAGATGTCACCATCTATAATCTGTCAAAGTTCATACGGTCCAACCAGAACACCTGCTTCAATCATCGCCCCATCGTTAAAAAGGGGGATCAGGTGAAGGCGGGTGAGGTGATTGCCGATGGACCAGCCACCGAGAAAGGAGAGCTTGCGCTGGGTAAAAACGTCACCGTCGCATTTATGCCCTGGGGCGGGTATAACTTTGAAGACTCCATTCTGGTCAGCGAGCGCCTGGTGAGGGACAATGTTTTCACATCCGTTCATATTGAAGAATTTGAAGTGCTTGCCCGTGACACCAAACTCGGCAAAGAAGAAATCACCCGGGACATCCCCAATGTGGGAGAAGAAGCGCTAAAAGATCTGGATGAATGCGGAATCATCCGTTTGGGAGCGGAAGTCGGTCCTGGGGACATTCTGGTGGGGAAGGTTACGCCGAAGGGTGAAACCCAGTTATCGCCGGAAGAAAAATTGTTGCGAGCGATTTTCGGTGAAAAAGCCGGTGAAGTCAAGGATACCTCTTTGCGGGTGCCGCCTGGCGGCAGCGGTATTGTTATTGATGCCAAGGTGTTTTCGCGGCGCGGCGTTGATAAAGATGAGCGATCCCGGGCGATTGAAGACCAGGAAATTGCTCTTTTGGAGAAAGACCGGGATGACAAACTGGCCATCATCAGAGAGATGGCATGGAACAAAATCGTTTCACTGATTACCGGGCAGCAGTGTGTTGCGGATCTGATTGACGGAAAGAAAGTGTTGATCCCGAAAAACACCAAAATAGATCATAAACGTCTTGAAAAAATATCTATTTCCAAGCTGGAAACGATAGAATTAAAAGACGAAAAAGCAAACGAAGAGCTGCATGAGGTAATATCATTATATAAAGAGAAATCGGATTTGACGCGGAAGGCTTTTGAAAACCAGGCCAGCAGTTATGAGCGAGGCGATGACCTGCCGCCGGGCGTCATTAAAATGATCAAAATCTACATGGCAATGAAGCGGACTTTGTCAGTAGGTGATAAAATGGCCGGTCGCCATGGTAATAAAGGCGTTGTATCGCGGATCCTTCCGGAAGAGGATTTACCGTATTTTACAGACGGACGACCGGTGGATATGGTTTTAAATCCTCTTGGCGTCCCGTCCCGAATGAATGTCGGGCAGATTCTGGAAATTCATCTGGGGATGGCGGCAAAAGGACTTGGCAACCAGATCAATGATCTCCTGGAAGCTGAAAAAATCAAGGAATTAAAAAAGAAATTTAAAGCGATATTTTCCGAACCTGCGAATAAATCAATGATCGACAAAATGCCCGAGGATGCGCTGGTTAAATTTGCCCATGAATATAAAGACGGGGTTCATATGAACACCCCTGTTTTTGACGGGGCAAAAGAGGAGGAAATCAAGTCTTTTCTTGTGGAAGCTGGATTGAGCCCGACAGGGCAGGTGACGTTGTTTGACGGTCGCACCGGCGAACCATTCGACGGGAAAGTGACGGTTGGAACCATGTACATGCTTAAACTTCATCATTTGGTGGATGACAAACTGCATGCGCGATCCATCGGTCCCTATTCACTTGTTACCCAGCAGCCGCTGGGCGGTAAGGCGCAATTCGGCGGCCAGCGTCTGGGTGAAATGGAAGTCTGGGCCATGGAAGCATATGGCGCAGCTCATACACTTCAGGAATTTCTGACGGTTAAGTCAGATGACATGGCCGGAAGAACACGAATGTATGAAAAAATTGTCAAAGGCCAGAATGTATTTGAACCCGGACTACCGGAATCTTTCCGGGTACTCACTAAAGAGTTACAGAGTTTAGGTTTAGATGTAACCCTTATTGAGGAAAAAGAGTAAGGAGATCATCTTGGAAACTCTCTATGATTTTTTTGTAAAACCAATCAATCCACGTCTTTATAAAGGTGTAAAAATTTCCCTGGCCTCACCCGAGCTGATCCGCAGCTGGTCACACGGGGAAATCAAGAAGCCTGAGACAATTAATTATCGAACCTTCAAGCCGGAGCGGGACGGTCTGTTTTGTGCCAAGATTTTTGGCCCCACAAAAGACTATGAATGTAATTGCGGGAAATACAAACGGATGAAGCACCGGGGGGTGATTTGTGAAAAGTGCGGCGTTGAAGTCATCCAGTCAAAAGTTCGAAGGGAACGTATGGCCCATATCGATCTGGCGACACCGGTCACCCATATCTGGTTTTTAAAGAGTTTGCCGAGCAAAATCGGAAACTTGCTTGATCTGACACTCAAGTCCCTTGAGAAAGTTATTTATTTTGACAACTACATTGTCATTGATCCAAAAGACACAGGATTAACCAAGCTGCAACTGCTTTCCGAAGATAAATACCGTGAAGCACTGGAGCTGTATGGTCCTAAATTTAAAGCCGGCATCGGGGCAGAAGCGGTCCGTGAATTGCTCAGCGAGCTGGATATCGAAAAACTCTACAATGAACTTCGGGTGGAGATACAGAATACCGGATCGGAAGCCAAGCGGAAAAAATTCGCCAAACGGCTCAAGGTAGTGGATGCATTCCGGCAGTCCGGTTTAAATCCCACATGGATGGTACTTGAGGTCATACCGGTTCTTCCCCCGGAGCTTCGGCCCCTGGTTCCTCTCGAAGGCGGACGGTTTGCCACCTCCGACCTGAACGATCTCTATCGGCGCGTCATCAACCGGAACAACCGGTTAAAACGGCTGATGGATCTGAAAGCGCCGGACATTATCGTTCGAAATGAAAAGCGGATGCTGCAGGAAGCGGTGGATGTTCTGATTGACAATGGGCGCCAGGGCCGGGTGGTTACCGGTTCCAATAAACGACCGTTAAAATCATTGAGTGAAACTTTAAAAGGGAAACAGGGCCGTTTCCGTCAGAATCTTCTTGGAAAGCGTGTCGATTATTCCGGTCGTAGCGTTATTACCATTGGCCCGAATCTGCGACTTCACCAGTGCGGATTGCCAAAACTCATGGCGCTGGAACTCTTCAAGCCGTTTATTTACCATCGGCTTGAGAAAAAGGGGATCGTCACCAATGTGAAAAGCGCGAAAAAATGGGTCGAAATGAAAGGCCCTGAGGTATGGGATACACTCGATGAAGTGGTCAAAGAGTATCCGGTTCTTTTAAACCGCGCTCCGACCCTCCATCGTCTGGGAATCCAGGCCTTTGAGCCGGTTTTGATTGAAGGCAAAGCGATTCAGCTTCATCCGCTGGTCTGTACGGCATTTAATGCTGACTTTGACGGTGACCAGATGGCGGTCCATGTTCCTCTTTCACTCGAAGCGCAGATTGAAGCCCGAGTCTTAATGCTTGCCTCAAATAATATTCTTTCACCAGCAAGCGGTGAGCCGATTATTATCCCGACGCAGGATATTGTTCTTGGGATCTACTATATGACCCTTGGGCTTCCCGGCGCCAGAGGCGAGGGCATGATTTTTTCAAATGTGGATGAAGTCCGGGCGGCTTATGATGCCGGAGCCGTGGATATGCATGCCAAGGTAAAGGTCCGGATGAGCGGGAAAATTTTTGATACCAGTGTCGGCCGCATCCTGCTTTGGGAAATTATTCCGAAAGGGGACAGCTACATATTGCGGCACATTATGGTCGCCAGTGAAGAGTCCGCCAAAAAGGTGATGAACGAACTTGACGGTGGAACCGCCTTCAGTGATCTGGTTCAGACCTATTCGGAAGCCTTTGATAAAACCTATAACGGCAATATCGGATTGCTTGAAAAAGATGAATTCCAGGAAATTTTTCAGGTGAGTGATGCCATTGCGGATGAGGTATATTTGCTGAAACACGGGGAGACAACCCGTATTATCCGTTCCGGCGGAAAGTTCCATATCTTCCAGGTTATTGAAATCAGGAAGGAAATCCCCTTTGACATGGTGAACAAGGTCTTAAACAAAAAAGGCCTCCGGGAGCTGGTCGACTATACTTATCGGCATAAAGGGCCCAAGGCAACGGTTATCCTTTCGGATCAACTCAAAAATATCGGTTACAAACATTCAACTTCCGGTGGTTTGTCCATTTCCATCGACGCCATGATTATTCCGGAGACGAAATGGAAGATTCTGGATACGGCCGAGAAAAATGTTGCGGATATTACGAACCAGCATATGGAAGGGTTGATCACCCAAGGGGAGAAATATAACAAGGTGGTTGATATCTGGGCCAAGGCAACGGATGACATCGCAAATGCAATGATGGAGTCGATGGAAAAGCCCTATATGCCGGATTCCCAGAAGCCTTCTTCTGAAGAAATGGATAACCGTCTGATTAAACTAACCAATAAGACCGGAGATACGATTAACCCGATTTTTATGATGGCGGACTCCGGTGCGAGAGGAAGTAAGGATCAGATGCGTCAGCTTGCGGGTATGCGCGGTTTGATGGCAAAACCTTCCGGTGAAATTATTGAAACCCCCATTACGGCAAATTTCAGGGAGGGGCTTTCGGTTCTCCAATACTTTATTTCCACTCACGGTGCCCGAAAGGGGCTTGCCGATACCGCATTGAAAACGGCGAACTCCGGTTATCTGACAAGACGACTGGCAGATGTCGCCCAGGATTGTTCGGCTGCTGAATACGATTGTGGTACCCGGATGGGGATTGTCGTCGAAGCCCTTATGGAAGGCGGTGAGGTGATTCAGCCATTATCCGAAAGAGTTCTGGGTCGAATTGCCCTTGACGATGTTCTCGATCCGTTCACCGACGAAGTTTTAATAAAAGCCGGTGAAGAAATTGATGAAACCGGTGTCCAAAAGCTTGATCAGGCGGGTGTGACCAGTGTCAGAATCCGTTCCGTATTGACCTGTACGACAAAAACCGGTGTGTGCATGCAATGCTACGGCCGTGACCTTGCCCATGGCGGACCGGTTGAAATCGGTCAGCCGGTCGGTATCATGGCTGCCCAGTCCATCGGGGAACCGGGGACTCAGTTGACGATGAGAACGTTCCATATCGGCGGTACTGCCAGCCGGCGGGTTGAACAGGCGGATATCCGGGCACGTATGACCGGTACCGTTAAATTTGGTTCGTTGGATGTGGTTGAAAATACAGAGAAACGAACAATTGTCATGAATCGTCGCGGCGGTGAATTTTCCATTGTGTCTGATTCCGGAAGAGAACTGGAACGGTTCCCCATTATCTACGGTGCCGAACTGATGGTAAAAGACGGCCAGAAAGTTAAGCAGGGAGATCTGCTGGCCTCCTGGGATCCTTTTACAACGCCGATTATCACCGCCGTTTCCGGCAAGGTGAAGTTCGGGGACCTGGTGATCGGCAAAAGTCTGAAGGAAAAAGTGGACCCGGTCACCGGAAAATCGAGTCTGACCGTTGTGGATACCAAGGCGATGGAAGCAGCCCGGCCGCGGATTTCGATCAAAGACGAGGAAGGAAAGACGGCGGTCCTGCCCGGTTCCGGGACAGCGAGATATTCATTGCCGGTGGATACCATCCTGATGGTTGATGAAAACGACTATGTGGCAGCCGGGGATATTATCGGTAAGCTCCCGAGGGAAACAACCAAAACCAAGGATATTACCGGTGGTCTGCCCAGGGTTGCAGAGCTTTTTGAAGTTCGCAAACCAAAGGAAACCGCTATCTTAAGTGAAATTGACGGGTATGTTGCCATTGGCAAAACACCGACCAAAGGCAAGCAGAAAGTCACGGTGACACCGGTGGATGCCGGTGAGAAAAAAGAATACCTCATTCCCAGGGGGCGGCATATCGGCGTATACGACGGAGATTACGTCAAAGCCGGTGAGCAGCTGACCGGTGGCAGTCCCAACCCTCAGGATATATTGAACATCAAGGGCGATATTGCATTGGCCAGATACCTGCTGAACGGGGTTCAGGAAGTGTATCGTCTTCAGGGCGTCCGGATTAATGACAAGCATATTGAAATCATTATCCGTCAAATGATGCGGCGGGTTAAAATTAAGACCATCGGTGATTCCGAATTTATCCCGGAAGAACAGGTGGATAAAAATAGATTTGAAGAAGTAAACCGCGAGCTCATTTCAAAAGGCGGGCAGCCCGCTACCGGTGAACCGCTGATTTTGGGTATTACAAAAGCATCACTGTCGACGGAAAGCTTCATTTCAGCAGCCTCTTTCCAGGAAACCACCAAGGTGTTGACCGAGGCTAGCATTTCCGGCGCCTATGATTCTCTGAGCGGGCTAAAGGAAAATGTCATCATGGGTCGGTTGATCCCTGCCGGTACCGGAAGGGATGAATACCGTTTACCGGAAATTGACGTTGAGGGGTGATGGTCAATTGATTGACACAGTGGCAATAAAACTATTCGGGTATGGAATTATAATTTTGGCGGAAGCAGAAAATACGTTGCATAATGATAAAATGCTTGACATGGGATTG
>JAHECJ010000098.1:746-7320 GCA_024641805.1 Desulfococcus sp. | reverse complement strand
CTTGAATCGAAAAGTGAAAAGCTTTACTTTCCAGAAAATTTACCAGTAAATTAATCAGGGAGTCAAGAAGTTATTGGGTGCAGACCTAAAAAACACCCTTGGAAAATTTTTAATTAACGTAAACGTTATTTTATGATAGAGATATCTGTTGATAAAAACGTCAAAACTATTTAATTTTTAAAATATAACTAATTTTAAACATTGCGGGTACAAGGAACTGTGGTGAAACGGGGTTCTGTCATATCATTTATCATGCTTTTTATCTTGTCGGCAGGCATTCAGGCCCTTGCATCGGAATCAACAAAGAAAAATGTCTTTGTCAGCATTCTTCCCCAGAAATATTTTGTGGACGCCATCGGCGGAGAATTGGTAGACATATCGGTCATTGTTCCGCCCAACCACAATCCGGAAGATTATGAACCCTCCCCCGCCCAGATGGTGCAGATGGCAAAAGCAGACATGTATTTTGCTGTCGGTGTTCCGTTTGAAAACACCTGGCTGGAAAAATTTTCCGACATCAACCCCAAAATGCAAGTGGTTTACACAGATGCCGGTATCGAGAAAAAGCCGATTGACCGCCATGAAATCTTTGAACCCCGAACAGAGAATCCAGGACACGGTCACGAACACTCTCATGGCGTTCTGGATCCTCATATATGGCTGTCCCCACCGCTGGTCAAAATCCAGGCCGGGGATATTCTAAAGGGCCTGATAGACATTGATCCGGGACACTCAGATATTTATAACCAAAACTATCTGCGGTTTATTGAACAAATAGATCGCCTGGACCGGGAATTAAAATCTGTTTTTGCACAGGGTTCCCTGGGGAAAAAATTTCTGGTTTTTCACCCGGCATGGGGATATTTTGCAGATGCTTACGGCCTGATTCAGATATCCATCGAAATCGAGGGCAAAGACCCCAAAGCCCGGGATGTGAAGCAGTTGATTGAATACGCCAAACAACACCGGATTAAACTGATTTTTGTGCAGCCTCAGCTCTCACCAAAATACGCAGAACTCATTGCTGCTGAAATCGGCGGCAGGATTATTTTTGCCGATCCGCTTGCGGAAAATTGGGTTGACAATATGCGGTCAGTAGCATTATCCATCAAACAGGCATTAAAATAGAGCTATGAAAGACCCGATCATACAAGTCAATCATCTGTCCTTTTCATATAACGGATCACCGGTATTAAGCGATGTTTCTCTAACGGTTATGGAAAAGGAGTTTGTTGCATTTATCGGTCCGAACGGCGGCGGCAAAACCACCCTGATCAAACTGCTGTTGGGTCTTTTAAAGCCTGATCAAGGCACCATCAAAATTATGGGCCAGTCGCCTGCAAAAATTGCCCACCGCTTCGGATACGTCCCTCAGGATGTCAGCTTCAACAAATCCTTCCCCATCTCCGTGATGGATGTGGTTTTAATGGGTCGCCTGCCGTTTCACCGATGGACCCGGCTTTCCCGAAATGACCGGATTGCCGCCCAAAAAGCGCTGGAAAGCCTTGAGATGCTCGAATTCCAAAATCGCAAGATCAACGATCTGTCCGGTGGCCAACGGGAACGAGTTTTTATCGCCAGGGCCCTGGCTACGGACCCGGATATCCTTTTTTTGGATGAACCAACGGCAAATATCGATTCTCAGGGCAGAACAGACCTGTATGCGTTGTTAAAGGAATTAAATAAAACCAAAACCATTTTTGTCGTCAGCCATGATACCATGGTGCTCTCTAGTTATATTACCTCAGTGGCGTGCGTGAACAAAGATGTCCATTATCACAATGACGCCGAAATCACCAAAGAAATGCTGGATATGGGATACCATTGCCCGGTGGAACTGATTGCCCACGGAATTCCGCACCGAATATTAAAAACCCATGAGGGCAATAATGATTGATGCGCTTCATTTTGAATTTATGAGAAATGCGCTGATTGCCGGGTGCTTTGCCAGTCTGATCTGCGGCGTGATCGGATCATTCGTCGTCGTCAACCGGCTGGTTTTTCTGGCCGGCGGCATCGCCCATGCGGCTTTCGGGGGGATCGGCCTTGCCTTTTTTTTAGGGATCCCCTACCTGCTGGGTACACTGGGTGTTTCTCTGATGGCCGCCATGATTATGACCGCTGTGGTTTTAAACAATAAAGACCGCGCGGACACATTCATCGGAATACTATGGGCAATCGGGATGGCCACCGGCATTATACTGCTTGACATGACACCCGGTTACAACGTGAACCTCATGAGTTATCTTTTCGGCAGCATCCTTGCCGTGCCAGGCTCGGATCTCTGGTGGATGCTCGGTTTAAGTGTTTTTACCCTTTTTTCCACCGGTTTTTTTTACCGGGATCTGCTCGCAATCTCCTATGATGATGAATTTGCAAGACTGAGAGGCGTTCCGGTGAACCTGATATATTTTTTATTCATCGGCCTGGTGGCGGTTTCCATTGTCATCATTATCCGCGTGGTCGGTCTAATTCTCGTAATCGCACTGCTGACCATTCCGCCCTACATTGCGGAAAAATATTCCAATTCCCTTGCGCAAATGATGGGACTGTCAACCCTTCTGGCAGTTTTATTTAACTTTAGCGGTTTATGGGTGGCATACACCTATAACCTGACTTCCGGTGCAACGATTATTCTTATGGCTGCTGCAGCATTTTTTATATCCATGATTTTTGATGCGCTTTTTTTGAAAAAACCACCGACGTTAATTTCAAATGAACAAAATAATTAATGATAAAGATTACATTTTATTAAAATGATTTTAGATCAGCCATACACACAGATATCCAGTGAAGGAGACTTGTATATCGATATCCGCAACCGGCTGGATGTTTATCTAAAATATACGTCATGGGACAACGGTTTAAAGGTTTACCGCCGTCACAACGGGAACTGGGAGCCCGAAGACCGGGACCCGGATCTTCCGTTGATCAGCGAAGCCCACATCAATTCCCCGAACCTCCCGGTCTACCATTTTATCCGGCAAATACCTGAGAACGTCCGTTTGCAGATGTTATCATTTAACTACCTGCAGACCACCATGCTTCAGATGGCCGCCGGTTCGAAAAAAGCCCTGGATCTTTTATACGACATCCCGGTCCTTCTCTGGCTGGTTGCCGAAAAATATCATAGCGGAGAGTGGAGTTTTGAGAAATGCGACATTGTACTTGGGAAAAAACGCAAATCCATTTTAAAAGAACTTCTGGATACCGGCACCAAGGCGGATATCAAATTCTTAAAAAAAATAAAGCTCATGCACGGCGAACAGGACGAGATTAAAGTAATCACCGAAGCAATCCGGGAAGGGAACCAGGGCGGCCGGCTGAAGCACTGGGCCCTGATCCCTGTTCAGATTATTGCCTTGCTGCAGCGTTTTCCGAATCTCAGCGAGGCTGTTTTTCTGCGGGTCCTCTCCGAAAAAATGTATGACCGGATTGCTGACGGAATTGCGGATTCCTACCGGATCTGCAAGCTCTGGGATGATATCTATCAGATGGGTTCTGTTCTGAATATTGACAACCTGTCAGCAATATTGAATCAGGCAAAAGATGTTGACGCCCTGCAAAAAATTCATGACCGGTGGATGGAACGCCTGCACCGAAAAGAAACGATCATTTCCAGCGGAAAAGCTTTTCGTCCCCCGCCGATTCCCGGGGATAACAATATTTATCCCATTCAGACCTTCGACGACCTCCTCGCCGAGGGAAAACTGATGCATCATTGCGTCGGAGGATACGTAAACAAGATCAACGGCGGAGACAGTTATCTTTATCGGGTTCTGTCCCCTCAGCGCGCTACACTTGAAATCATTGGTCAAGGCAGACAAGCCAGAATCGGGGAATTCCGAAGATTATATAATCAGAGCCCGTCCAACAATACCTATTTGACGGTTATGAACTGGCTTGAAAATTTTAAAAAAAATTTGACCTGTTAAAATTTAACTGAAATTAAACCATGAATGTGATTTCTTTTCACCTAAACACTGTTAAAATAATTAAACAGCCATTTTTAGGTGGCCCGGCGCTCCGAGGGGTGGTCGTTACATTATACATTATGCCCTTGGTATTTCTGATGGGGTGTGGCATTCATGAACCCTCACCCACAGCCGGACGCTATGATGAATCCCCGTCAGCACAAATTATCCATTTTTACCAGGGACCGTTAAACCATCTCTCTGCTGTCCGTTACGGCGACTGCCCCATGTATCCAAGTTGCTCCCATTACGGTCTTTCCGCCATTGAACACCATGGCGCCCTGATCGGATGGATGATGGCTTTTGACCGGCTGATCAGATGTGGCAGAGATGAAAGCCATCTTTCTCCAGAAGTAATCGTAGGCGGCGATTGGAAATATATCGACACGCTCGAACAAAACGACTTCTGGTGGTGTAAAACCCAGGGAAATAAGGAATTGACAGACCTTAAACCCTCAGAACATCCAATAGGATGGGGGATTTCAATAGAATAAAGGAGAATTAATGAGCCAGGAAACTACACTATATGCACCCAAACACCCGATCCGGGTTATAACGGCAACGTCTCTTTTTGACGGTCATGATGCGGCCATCAATATTATCCGGAGAATTTTACAGGATTCCGGTGCGGAAGTCATTCATCTGGGGCATAACCGATCCGTCATGGAAATCGCGAAAGCCGCGATTGAAGAAGATGTGCAGGGGATCGCCATTTCCAGTTATCAGGGCGGCCATATTGAATTCTTTAAATATCTCTATGACCTGCTCAAAGAAAAAGACGCTTCCCATATCAGGATTTTCGGCGGAGGCGGCGGTGTGATTGTTCCGGACGAAATCAGGGAACTTGAGGATTACGGGATCACTAAAATCTATTCCCCGGCGGACGGATCACAAATGGGCCTTCAGGGAATGATCAATCATATGCTGCGCCATATGGATTTTCTGCCGGTGATCAACGATAAGTCCAACTTCAAGGATCTCACGCCTGCGGACAGACTTCCGGTTGCGCGATTGATTTCAGCTGCCGAATATGCCATTGCCGGTCAAAACGATATTTTCAAAAACATCAAAAAAAGCCTTTTTAAAAATCTCAAAGACCGATCCGCCCCGGTTATAGGTATTACCGGAACCGGTGGGGCCGGGAAATCATCCCTGACAGACGAACTCGTTATCCGGCTTCTTCATGACCTTCCGGAAGTCAATATAGGTATTATTTCCTGCGATCCGTCCCGCAGAAGAACCGGCGGCGCGCTTCTCGGCGACCGGATAAGGATGAACAGTATTGACACATCAAAGGTTTATATGCGGAGCCTTGCCATACGACAAGCCGGTTCAGAACTGCCTGAAGTGCTGCCAGATGCTATCAATATTTTAAAGGCTGCCGGATTTGATATCATCATTGCCGAAACCGCCGGGATCGGCCAGGGATCGTCCCGCATCTTCGACTGCACCGACGTGTCGGTTTATGTCATGACCAGCGATTACGGCGCCGCCTCCCAACTCGAAAAAATCGACATGCTGGATTACGCGGATATCGTTGCGGTGAACAAGTATGACAAGGAAGGGAGCGAAGACGCTCTGCGGGATGTTCGCAAACAGATTCAGCGCAACCATAAAAAATGGGAGACCCCGCTGGAGAAAATGCCGGTTTTCGGAACCATTGCGTCAAAATTCAATGACGATGGCGTGACCAATATGTATCATTTTCTATTAAAAACCATAGCGGAAAAAACAAACATTATTCTCAAGAAAGATCTCCCGGACATCCTGTTTCGTGAGTCGACTTCCAAAACGATTTTCGTGCCCCCGGAACGGGTCCGGTACCTGTCGGAAATCGCAGACTGTGTCCGGAAGTATCACGCCCAGACAGCCGACCAGGCCGCTGCATTAAGAAACGCCTGGCACCTTCAGGAAACAGCCGCGGCCATGGAGGATCAAACCGCTCAAACGAAAAACAATGCCCAATTTCCGGGGCAGCTCCAGGACCAGATTAAAATCGCAGAATCAAAAATAAACCCATCCACTCGCCGGGTGATGGCCCAATGGGAAAAAATCCGGAGCGAATACACGCAAGACGATCTTATCTACCATGTCCGGGAAAATAAAATTCATGTCCCGCTTTTCACAAAGTCGCTTTCGCATACGAGAATTCCCAAAATCGCCCTCCCCGGATTTACCGATCCCGGTGAAATCTATTCGTGGATGCGCCGGGAGAATGTCCCCGGGTGTTTCCCATACACTGCCGGAGTGTTTCCGTTAAAACGAACCGATGAAGACCCTACCCGGATGTTTGCCGGCGAAGGTGACCCGGCCCGCACCAACCGTCGGTTTAAACTGCTGTCCGGCGACTATGCGGCCAATCGCCTGTCCACCGCTTTTGATTCAGTAACCCTTTATGGATTTGACCCGGATACACGGCCGGATATTTTTGGAAAAGTCGGCACCTCCGGAGTCAGCGTCTGCAGCATTGACGATGTAAAAATTCTTTACAGCGGGTTTGACCTGTCGGCTCCGAATACCTCCGTTTCCATGACGATTAACGGCCCGGCGCCCATGATGCTGGCCATGTTTTTCAATACCGCCATCGACCAGCAGGTGGA
>JAHECJ010000098.1:0-736 GCA_024641805.1 Desulfococcus sp. | reverse complement strand
CCCCACCGAAGACGAGTATGCCGGCATCAAAGCATCCGTTCTCTCACAGGTCCGCGGAACGATCCAGGCGGATATTCTCAAGGAGGACCAGGGGCAGAACACATGTATTTTTTCCGTGGATTTTGCCTTAAAAATGATGGGTGATATTCAGGAATATTTTAACCAGAAGAATATCCGTAATTTTTATTCGGTTTCTGTCTCCGGATATCATATTGCCGAGGCCGGGGCAAACCCAATTTCTCAGGTTGCATTCACTCTGGCCAATGGATTTACCTACGTCGAGTATTATCTGTCCAGAGGGATGCCCATTGACAGTTTTGCTCCCAACCTGTCGTTCTTTTTCTCAAGCGGCATGGATCCGGAATACAGTGTTATCGGACGGGTGGCCCGGCGCATCTGGGCGATTGCCATGAAAGAGAAATACGGTGCATCCGAGCGGTCGCAAATGCTCAAATATCATATCCAGACATCCGGGCGGTCCCTTCACAGTCAGGAGATCCAGTTCAATGATATCCGCACCACCATGCAGGCATTATATGCGGTTTACGACAACTGCAACAGCCTGCATACCAATGCCTATGATGAGGCTGTCACAACACCGTCGGAAGAGTCCGTTCGTCGTTCTCTGGCGATTCAGCTGATCATTAATCGTGAACTCGGGCTGGCCAAAAACGAAAACATGAACCAGGGCAGTTTTTTCATCGACGCTTTGACAGACCTGGTGGAGGAAGCCATT
>JAHECJ010000097.1 GCA_024641805.1 Desulfococcus sp. | reverse complement strand
AAAAAGACCGTCCCCGTCACCAGAGAGACAAACTGAAGCGGACGCACGACAAGAAAATCGGCGGCCATGAGCTCTCCGCAATTCTCAATGGGGTGCTGTAAATTCTTCGCAATCGCTGAAGACCCGAACGGGATCACCATTAAAGATACGGCCATTAAAAGAATCATTATTTTTTTTCGTCCGGTCATGTCCAACCTCCTTTATTTAAGCCCGATATTATTTTCCCATTTCGATTAAGGAATAAGATACCATATTCTTTACTAAAATAAACTGATCCGCAATGTCTGTCAAGGAACAATCGCATGCGATTCTGAAAATAATTTAAAAGCGACAAAGCCCAAAAACCACATTGCTTTTATCGCCCGGGTATCATTCGCATTTCGCAGGATGCCAGGCGGCGGATTTGAAAAACGAACACATTGCCGTATTTTAGTGCACCCGGTTGTCCTTGCCGGGTATCACGCTGACCGGAACGCCTTCATAGGGTGTTCTTCTCTTTGACTTATATGATTTCGGATCCCGCATGGTCTTGAGTATTTCAATGCTGTCTTTCATCCCTTTATAATACCTTGCCATCTCCATTGCCATTCCGGCCATATACGCCATTGCCTGAACAAAATTCACATCATCCAGTGAAAATTCCCAGGGTTCAGCCGTATATACCCGCAGTGCCCCGACGGTATAGCCACCGGCCACAATGGGAACGGAAAGGATGGATGCGATTCCCTCTTTTACGGCTTCTTCCGGGTATTGAAGTCGCGGATCATCCTTAACATCGTAAATTGCAATCGGACCCTCTTCAAGAGACCGGGCAATCGATTTCAATGCACTCACCGGCCCCTTGTTGATATATTCACCGCTCAACCCGTAAGATGACGCCACCTCAAGTCCATTAGTGCTTTTATTAATCAGAAA
The DNA here is from genome assembly GCA_024641805.1 of Desulfococcus sp. Taxonomy (GTDB): domain Bacteria; phylum Desulfobacterota; class Desulfobacteria; order Desulfobacterales; family Desulfosalsimonadaceae; genus SURF-3. The sequence goes on along the minus strand of JAHECJ010000097.1, from coordinate 6,435 downwards.
TACGGTGCACCCTTTCACATTCAGAGCTGTCGTAATACTCTCCACCGTCATCAAAACCACTTCCTCAGGATCCCTGGAGTGAGAAATGGCTTTGGTCACTTTCAGCAGGGTTTCATAATTTAAAAGCTGTTTTTTCATGACGCCTCCTTTATTTCCTGAAGTTGAAGGAATTAATTTAATTTCAGAGACCTATCCTGCTTCCGGGAGAGCACAAAGGCATCTCTCCCGGAAGCAGCGATGATACATTTGAGGTTCATGCATAACCTCCCTTAATTTCAACAAGACCCCAGGTCCCGTATAAATTCATCATACCGGTGTCAGGAGCAACAGCCATTCAAACGGCAATCTGCGATGAACAATACCATGACAGGATGGAAAACTATTCCTGATGTTGAAAAAGAAAATCCGTTGAAAAGCACATTGATCAAATGTGCACAAATGATACGCTAACAGAAATGAATGCTGCGAAAGAAATTCCGGGGTATTTGGAAATGGAATAAATGAAATTGCTTAAGGAAAAAGAATCAGTATTTTTGTATAAAAAATATCAGATTGAATTGCCGGAATCAACAACAACCTTGATCACATGCCCCATGCTTTGAAAAAACCGGAGCCCAAAAATTTAATAATTTTTTATTTCAATTAGTTATATTATTTAAAAATTACAGGCATGTCTTACGGGCATCCCGATCGGATTTCAGGCCCCTGATTTTTATATCGATATCGTCATCTGCCTGAAGAATCGTGGAGTTTAATGCTATCAACAAGCGCTTCAAGATAAAAAAAGGACGCCCTCACTAGAATCCTTTTTTTAATCTACCGATCAAATAAACCTTTCATCTGCCCGCCCAATGATTTCAAATTTTTTGTGACGCCATCCAGTTCTTTTCCGAGTCCGTTAAGCTGATCCTTCAGCGCCCCAAGAACATCCGGGGAGATGACTTGCCCGTATAAATCATTTAACACAATCAGTACCGCCTGGGCGGCATCCACACCATTCTGCTTTTCTCCGATATTCTTCAAGTGGATTTCAGAAATCGTTGTCGTGGCGATATCCCCACCCGCGATTTCCGCCGCTGTCTTGACTCTGATATCCTTTAAAATCAAATCCCGGATTACGATTTTTTTCCCGTTTTTTCCCCCGGCCTTTTCTTTTTCCTCCGGGGTTCCTGGGCTTTTCGGCCTTGATTTCATAGGTAATCTCCGGCTGGAACACCTCAATTCGATCAATAACAATCGGATCCTTTGTCAGGGTGCTTTCATCCACATCCACCAGGATTGCCCCGATGGTTATCGCATTCGGTGAAGAAAATTCCTTTGGGTTGCCCAGTACAAAACTTTCAAGCAGGAGCTGTCCCTTAAAAACCGAAACGGCAGTTTTACCCAGCCGTATTTCCGTTTTCGTGATGCCCGGACCGTAAGAATTAACAGCAGTGGTAACAATCGTACCCAGATTCAGCAGGGCCACCAGCACAATGAAAAAAACAATCAGAATGGCACACAATACCCCAATAACCCATTTCTTCATGGCAAAGAGAATCCTTTATTCATGTGCTTGAAAAAGCGCCGTGCTGATATACCGTTCCCCTGTGCTCGGCAGGATAACCACAATATTTTTATTCTCCGCTCCCGGCCTTTTGGCAATCTTTAAGGCGGCCGCCACCGCTGCGCCTGAGGAAATACCGCAAAGCAACCCTTCTTTTTTAGCCAGCATCCGCGCCGTTTCAAAGGCCTCGTCGTTGGTTACGGTCACCACTTCATCGATCAGTGACCGGTCCAGCACTTCCGGGACAAACCCGGCACCAATACCCTGGATTTTATGCGGCCCCGGGCTCCCCCCGGATAAAACCGGAGAATCGGCGGGTTCCACCGCAATCGCCCTAAATGAAGGTTTCCGCTGTTTTATGACCTGAGCAACGCCGGTAATGGTTCCACCGGTCCCCACACCGGAGACAAAAATATCCACCTGGCCTTCGGTGTCATGCCAGATTTCCTCGGCCGTGGTGACCCGATGAATAGCGGGATTCGCGGGGTTGCTGAACTGATCCGGCATAAACGCATTCTGACTCGCTCCCACCAGTTCCACTGCCTTGGATATTGCGCCTTTCATCCCGCCTGCCCCGGGCGTTAAAACAAGCTCTGCACCGAGATGCCCGAGAAGCTTCCGGCGTTCTATGCTCATTGTCTCCGGCATGGTCAGACATAGCCGGTAGCCCTTCACTGCGCACACGAAAGCCAGCGCAATTCCCGTATTCCCGCTTGTCGGCTCCACAATAACGGTTTCCGGGCCGATCTTTCCTTCTTTTTCAGCCGCGGCAATCATAGAGGCGGCGATTCGGTCCTTCACACTGCCCAGGGGATTGAAATATTCCAGTTTCGCAAATATGTTCGCCTTGATCCCCTCTCCCATGCGATTTAAACGGACGATCGGCGTTGAACCAATGGTATGCTGTATATTGCTGTAAATTTTCATGATGCGTCCCCTTTTTTGCGGTAAATCTGATGGGCAGATTCAATCATCACCTGGGTGCCCGGAGGAAGCGACTCAGTGATCCAGACATTCCCGCCGATGACCGAACGGGCCCCGATCACCGTATCTCCGCCGAGTATCGTTGCGCCGGAATAAATGATCACATCATCTTCAATGGTCGGATGACGTTTCTGCCCTTTCATTTCCTCGACCTTTCCCTTGGGTACCGATAAAGCGCCGATGGTCACTCCCTGATAAATCCTCACGTTATCCCCAATGATCGATGTTTCTCCGATCACCACGCCGGTCCCGTGATCGATGACGAAGCGTTCGCCGATTTCCGCGCCCGGGTGAATATCAATACCGGTTTCCCCGTGCACATACTCCGTCATGATGCGGGGCAGCAACGGCACGCCGAGGTGATACAGCTTGTGCGCAACCCGATACACGGTAACGGCAAACATCCCGGGATAACTGAAAATAATTTCATCATAGCTTTTGGCTGCCGGGTCGCCCTCAAAAACAGCCAGAATGTCAGTCGAAAGCATACGCTGCAACTCCGGAATCGATTCCAGCAATGCCAGTGCATTTTCATATCCTCTTTCGGTGCAATCCGAGCATTCCTGGTTAAACTTAAAGCAGTCATGACGGATGCTCCTGGCAATCTGATCCGAAAGCATATCAAAAAGCTCGGCGATTGTTTTTCCGACATAATACCGGAGGTTCACGGGATCGAGCTTTTCATCGTTGAAATAACCGGGGAAAAGCACTGATCGTAATTTATTCAGAATTTCAATAACTGCTTTTTTAGACGGAAGTTGTTCATAATCAATATGCGCGTTACATTTATCTTCATCGCATTCTTCGATCACCCGGTCCACGATACCATGCAGACGGGACCGGTATTGTGTATAAGAAATTGATTCCGTTCGGCAGGTCGCGTGACTATGCTTTTCTTCTCTTCCCATAAATTATCATCTCCGACGTTGCAAACGCCTTCTGTATTTAACACATTAATTTGTTACGGTTTTTAAACCGACCCATTATTGCAACCTGCAGGCTCCCTCTTTCCAGAAAGGAGACATCTTCCGGAGACGTTCGATAATCGGCGGCAGGTTTTCAATGACAAAATCAACTTCCTTTACCGTATTGTAGGTGCTCAAGCTGAACCGGATAGATCCGTGTGCCGCGGTAAACGGAACGCCCATGGCGCGGAGCACGTGAGAGGGTTCAAGGGAACCGGAAGTGCAGGCAGAACCGGAAGACGCACAGATGCCGAGTTGATCCATCATTAAAAGAATGGCTTCCCCTTCCACATATTCAAAACTGATATTGGTCGTATTCGGCAGTCTTGAATCTTTTTTACCGTTTAACAAAGCATTCGGAATTTTTTGCAATAACCCGGTTTCCAATCGGTCCCGCAAGGCCCGGACCCGGGTATCGATCTCTTCAAGATGACTGATTGCCAGTTCACTGGCACGCCCCAGGCCAATGATTGACGCGACATTTTCCGTTCCGCCGCGCCGGTTTCTTTCCTGGTGTCCCCCGATCATAAACGGCGAAAATTTGGTTCCCTTTTTTACATACAACACCCCTATTCCTTTGGGTGCATGAATCTTGTGCCCGGAAATCGACATCATATCCAGCCCGGTTTTTTTCACATCCACCGGTATTTTCCCGACCGCCTGAACGGCGTCGGAATGAAAAACGATCCCCTGATCCCTGAGCGTTCGTGCGATTTCGTCAATGGGAAAAACAACCCCGCTTTCATTATTCGCCCACATGACACTGACGATGGCGGTATCCTCTGAAATATTGCCCTTCAGGTAATCCAGATCCAGAACGCCCTCTTTGTCGACCGGAACCCAGGTGACCCGGTAACCGTTTTTGGCGAGATATTCATATAAATTTTTAATCGCCGGATGCTCCACCCGGGTGGTGATAATATGCTTTTTCCCCGGATTTGAACGGATCGCGGCATTGATTGCCGTGCTGTCACTTTCCGTACCGCAGCTGGTGAATATTATTTCACCCGGATCCGCATTGATCAGGGTCGCGACTTTTTCGCGTGCCGCGGCTATTTCACGCCCCACGGAGCCGCCAAAAGAATGCATGCTCGAGGCATTCCCATACCACTCCCTTAAATACGGCAGCATGCTCTCCAGAACTTCCGGCGCGACCTTTGTGGTGGCATTATTATCCATATAAATGATATCCATTATTTCACTTCCTCCACGATAAGGTCCGGTGACACCATTTCCTGCAGTCTGATCTCCACATAATTTTTCAGCGTCAGCTGGGACGCCTTGCATGTCGCGCAAGTACCGATAAGCTTAACCTGCACCCGGTTGCCGTCCACGTCGATCAGTTCGATATTCCCGCCGTCCTTTTGAAGTGCTGGCTTGATCTCCCGTTCAAGGGTTTCTTCAATGAGCCGGATTTTCTGAATATTGGTCAATTCTTTTTTGACCGGTGCCGAGTCTGCGGTTGTGTGGTAAACGTCGTCAATAATCTTTTGAATGTTTTCATGGCAATTCTCACAGCCGCCGCCGGCTTTAACGTAGTTGGTCACTTCTTCAATGGTTTTTAACCGGTTCTCTCTGACCGCCCGCTCGATTTCCTTGTCCGTGACGCCGAAACATTCACAAACAATATTGCCGTCAATTTCTTTTTCAACATCTCCCCGGTAGCAGTAAATCGCTTTCTCCAGCGCATCCCGTCCTAAAACGGAGCAGTGCATTTTTTCCTTGGGCAGGCCGCCGAGATAATCCGCGATATCATCATTGGTTATTTTTTGAGCTTCTTCCAAGGTCTTTCCAATCAGCATTTCCGTCAGCGCGGAGGAGGATGCTATGGCACTGGCACAACCGAAGGTCTGAAACTTGGCTTCCTTAATTTTTTTGTTTTCATCCAGCTTAAAGGTCAGTTTCAGCGCATCGCCGCACGCCATGGACCCGACTTCACCCACTCCATCCGGATTCTCAATTTCTCCAACATTCCGGGGGTTTATAAAGTGATCCTTAACTTTATCTGTATATTCCCACATGGCTTACTCCTCAATTTCATGTTTATTCAATACGAATCCCTCTTTAACTTTTAATAATATTCTCATTCTTTTGATGAATTCAATCTTCTATGGAAAAAAGACCCATTGCATATCAAAAAAAACATCATTTTCAACTCATCAGAAGATGAGACAGGCTGCGCTGAACTCCAAGCATCTTGCCAAGGGAGGGTCCCAACGATTTCAAACAGTAACCGTCAAACCCCAAATTAATTCCTTAACGGTTCCTTAAATCTTTTTGGTTTCCTTCTCGACCGTGATTTTGGCATTTTCGATGATGACTTTGTAACTAAGCCCAAATCCGAAATCCCGATCCACCGAAACAACGCCTTGAACCAATACAACATCCCCGACCTTCACCGTGGCATCTGTTGTAAGGATCAGATCATTTGATCCTGTATCGCCGCTGCCGTCACGCACGTGTACCCAGTTTTTATCCATGATATTCGGTGTGAATTTGACAACTTGCGCCCGAACCAGAACATTCTTGCCGGCCAGACTTTTCGCGTCGGTGATGACCTCGGACACGGTTTGCCCGCCTTCGGCTTTTTCCACCGGCCCTACTGTAATCTCGGAAGTGTCAGAAGACTCGCCCATCGCGGGATGAGCCATTTGTTTTCCCAGCGGGCCGGCGATGGGAGGATGGTCTTTGGGCAACGCCTGTGATGTCTGACTCGCCTGGTTTTCGCCTTCCTTATGAATTGCACTCACAAAGTAGATCAAATCAAACTCGCGGTTGAGTGTACTGCTTTTAAAATTAGCCATCGGCAATCCCGGAGGAACAATGACGGTTTCTCCGACGGCAGTGTCAAAGGTCGGCGCCGCCGCCCAGATCTTCTTCGCGCCGGTATCAACCTGCACATAAGTGTAAGGGCCCACGTCGATCTTCTCCACGACCTTT
>JAHECJ010000096.1:6446-7386 GCA_024641805.1 Desulfococcus sp. | reverse complement strand
CACCGACAACCCCAATTACAATCCCAATGTCGGATCGAACCGGAACTGGGAAGAACTAAAGAAAAAATAAAATGGATTTCAGATGGTTGACAAACATTGATCCTTATCACGACCAGGGCATGTGATTTCTCATTGGATTGAATTGCCGGTCCCGCAGCATAAAACGTTATTCTTTCTGGCCGCCGAACTTCTGCATCATTTGCTTCATCTGCTGTATTTGTTCAGGCGACAGATCGCCCTGACCGTCATCATTATATTCTCCCGACTCTTCATCACCGAGTTGATCCCCATATCCTTCCATCGACCCGGCAGGCATTTCACCCTTCAAAAGGCTTTGAATAATGTTTTTCGCCTGCATTTTTGCCATTTGATCGGCCTTCTCATCATGTTGAAGATTAATTCCGGAGGGAATATCAAATTTGGATGACGGGACTGGGCCGGTTTTGATGCTGGTTGCGGTTTCATTCATTTTCATCCCCATCATGTCGGATTCCAGCTTAAGGGGAACCGATGTCCCGCTGATGGTAAATACGGTCATTCCCATCATGGATGTTTTGTCACACATATAACCGAGGATTTTGGTATTATTTTTCTTAATTTCGGCTGCCATTCCGTCAGCAGTGTTCACACCCAATTCGTCACTGGTTTTGATGACTTTTTTCTGGTCGCTTTCCGACAACCGATGAAATTCTTCGGTCAGGTATTTCTCGGGGTTGACCATTTTTGTCCCGGTGCTCTCTGAAAGATCAATCGTGTATTCCCAATCAGGGGTGGTGATATCAATGGTTTCCTCAATCTGGTCCATGCCGAACGCGGTCATGGTGGTATGACGGTACTCCGCAACGGTTCTTCCGTGATCTTTGACATACAGGGTTTTTGTGCCGTTTTGGGTACCGGTGATGGTATAATCTATGGTTGCCGTTTTAAACGGCAGTTTCTT
>JAHECJ010000096.1:0-6436 GCA_024641805.1 Desulfococcus sp. | reverse complement strand
TTCTTCTCCCATGGGCTTTCCACCGCAACCGCCGTGGCTGTGCTGACCACCAGCGCCAACAGGATCATGACTGTTTTTTTCATTCTTCTTCTCCTTGTGATTTCTCTACATGTTCTATGGGAAATATTCGATAACCGCTTGCCTGGCTTCCCGCAGCCATTCCTGCCGCTGCTCCTGTGAGCTGCCTACAATAATATTGAACATTTTACGATAAAAGCGGTTAACTCCGCACAACCCGAAAATACAATTTTTCCAAATGGTTTCAAGGGGATCGCCAAATACGTGAATCTCTCTTTGGGTTTCGGTATTTGAGGTATTGAAAACAATCGCTGTTTTCGCCTTCAGCAACCCGCTGGGGATCCCTTCCCCGTTGTCATTTTCAAGAAATTCATAAGCCACACCCGGGCGAATAACCCGGTCAACCCATCCTTTTAAAATCGCCGGCGGCTGGCCCCACCAGTTTGGATGAATAACAACAATCCCGTCTGCTTCCGAAATTTCAATACACTGTTTTTCAATTTCAGGCGGTAATGGTGTGTCCTTCTGGATCTCCCCGGTCGGTAATATCGGGTTAAATTTTTCTTCATACAAGTCGTGAAAGTTGACCGCATGTCCATTTTGATCGAGCGTTTCAACAATAACGGCGGCTATCGCGTGGTTAAAACTTTCTTTATCAGGATGGGCAAGTATTACTGAAACAACCATTTTTTTCTCTTTTTTAATACTGAATGCCATATATTATTTATCAATCATTTCAATTTGTCTGATAATCGAGATGGATTATAAAATTTTTTTGAATTTTTCCGGATGGAATATTTTCACATCGTTTGAGTGATAGGGGCAAATACGGCATCCAGCAGACCCGCCAGGTCTTGGGGGGAAAGTTCAATTTCAAGCCCCCTGCGGCCCGCACTCACGTAAATGGTTTCATGATTTAACGCGCTTTGGTCGATCACGGTTTTCAGCTTCTTTTTCTGTCCCAGGGGACTGACGCCACCCAGCACATACCCGCTGGATCTTTCAACCGCTTTGGGGGCGGCCATTTTGGATTTTTTAGCGCCTGAAGCAGATGCAAAGGATTTTAAGTTGAGCTGCCCACTGACCGGCACCACGGCAACTGCCAGATGATTCCCATCCAAGGATGCCACCAGTGTTTTAAAAACCCTTTCCGGGGCAACGTTTAATTTTGCGGATGCTTCACCACCATAGGACTGAGATCCCGGGTCATGTTCGTACTGGTGAAGCTGATAATGAATCCTTGCTTTTTTAACGGTATTGACTGCCGGAGTCATGGCACTCTGATCCTGTCAGTTCATTATAATTAACCGACATTCTGCAAAATTCGAATCCCCAAAAAATTAATTCACCACCCACAGAGCCATATTTTCCATTTTCTTCAGCATTTTCTGGCTGTAGCGGCCGGAAATTAGCTCCTCTACAAACGGAACGATGGCGCGTCTCCCGACAATAATAGAGCCGATCTGCTCCTTTCTTGACAATTCAAGTGCGGATTCCACCGGTTTGGTTGCTTCCAGGATCAAATCTGAAATGTTATCCGAAAGGATGCCGCCGTCCACAAGACATTGCTTCATATTGTCGATGGACGGGCATATACATTCCACATCCCGAAGCGGGCAACCATGTTCACCTTCCTTACAATCAAAATGTTCCCCGCCATCATGCTTTTTGGCAGCACAGCGCGCCACATGGCAGATGGCGATATTGAATTTCTCAATATCCAGCAATACACCGATGCTGTATATACATTTAAAGGCTTCTTCACGCAGGTCTACGCTGACCAACAGCTTGTCGGTCTTTGGTTCGCCGTCCACGATAATCAGCGGAATCCTGCTTATCTTCCCTGCCAGCTTAATGGACAGACTGCCGATAAATTTGTCTTTTAAACGACTCGTTCCGGTTTTGCCCACAACCACTGCATCATATTCTTCCAAGGCTTCCCTGATGATTTCGTCCAGGACCCGCTCCTCTTTTTTCTTGATTTTAACCGTCACAGCGGATTCGGGAAAATTCAGATCCAGAATTTGGGCAACCGCTTTGTCCATGAACTGGTTCATGGTTTTATGGTCAGCGGCATTCCATTTATTAATATTTTTCATTTGTGCGCCATACAGCGGATTTCCGGATAGACTTTTACCCAGATCCGGATTTTGGGTGTCCACATGAAACAAAACCAGTTCAGTACGATCCGACGGAAACATTCTGGCAGCATATAGGGCCGCATTAAGGGCCTGTTCAGACCCATCCACCGGAACCAAGATTTTCAGTTTTTGTTTTATCATGGAATTATCCCTTATGCTTTATAAGGATTCACGTCTTTGCATCCCAAATCCAAAACAATTTTCATGTCACGCCCGGACTCAAATCATCAAAAAAATCCAGTTGCGACCATGAAGATCAAATGTTTGCTTTTCCCGGATGAAAACGCACGTATCTTCTTTAATTATCTACCAGGCAATATCTCACTTTTTGATCGACGACTCAAGGATAATCGTGGTGATTTTACCCGTCGGATTTATGACAATCTCAGCAATACTTCTGTGATCTCAGTGAAGATAAACATAAACAGGGAAAATCAGTTGAGCCTTAAGGGACTGTTCCGGCGGTTTGAAATTCGCCTGCCGGAACGAAACGGAGGGATATTATCTTTTTCTTTAAGCTGTGAATCCGGCAAGGGAATGGGTAGTCGTGAAACCAGCATATTCCATTTAAAATATTTCGCCTAAATCGGCGGAGCAATGGTCACCAGCACCCGCAGATCGGTTTCGGCATAAATGCCGTGGGGTTCGCTGATATCGGATATCAGGACATCCCCGATGCTTGCGGGAATCCGGGCATTGTCTTTTCCTAAAAATTCCCCTTTCCCTTCCAGGATGGCAATGCTGAGCTGACCTTCAATATCATGGGAATGAATGGGCAATTCCTGACCGGCCTTAAAATTAAAATTAATAATCTTAAAATACGGTGATTCGTGGACAATCAGCCGTTTAAAATGCTTTTCGGAAAAATCGTTTTCTTCAAATACGGCGACTTTTTTCAGCATAAATGCACCTCCTTTTTTAAGACGATTTCAAGCGCCTTTCAGGAAATTCAGCGAAATGAACCGGAGTCCCAGTCCCAGCGACTCCGGTCCGGAGGGTGAACTGTTTAGCCCAGAATAGCCTTTAAATCTTCATCCGGTGTACTGATGGGCGCAATATTGAATTTTTCCACCAGGATATTCAGGACATTAGGTGTAATGAATGCCGGCAGGCTGGGCCCCAGACGGATATCTTTAATGCCAAGGTACAGCAGGGTCAGCAGGATGGCTACGGCTTTCTGCTCATACCAGGAAAGTACCATGGACAGCGGCAGATCATTGACGCCGCATTCAAAGGCATTGGCCAGGGCCACCGCAATCTGGATGGCGGAATAGGCATCATTGCATTGTCCTACATCCAGCAGTCTCGGAATACCGCCGATATCGCCCAGTTTTTTATCAAAAAACCTGAACTTACCGCATGCCAGGGTCAGCACAACACAGTCTTTGGGAATTTTTTCAACAAACTCGGTATAATAATTTCTGCCCGGTTTGGCGCCGTCGCACCCGGCCACCAGAAAAAAGTGGCGGATGGCCTTGCTTTTGACCGCCTCAATGACCGTGCCCGCAACACCCATGACCGCGTTTCTGGCAAACCCGACCATGACTGTCCCTTTGTCCGTGTCTGCTGCAAACCCGGGCAAAGCCAACGCTCTTTTAATGACCGGCGTAAAATCCTTGTTCGCAATATGGGTCACGCCCGGCCAGCCGACCAGTCCGGTGGTAAAAATATTTTCATTATAATCTTCTTTGGGTTTCTGGATGCAGTTGGTGGTCATCAGAATCGCGCCCGGAAATTCAGCAAATTCCTTTTTCTGGTTCTGCCAGGCAGTTCCATAGTGACCGTAAAAATGGGAATATTTCTTCAGTTCCGGATATCCGTGACAGGGAAGCATTTCACCGTGGGTGTAGACATTGATTCCCTTGCCTTCACTCTGCTTCAATATCACTTCCAGGTCCTTTAAATCATGCCCGGATACCAGTATTGCTTTTCCGGCTTTCGCGCCCATGGGCACGACGGTCGGCACTGGATGACCATAAGCGCCGGTATTGCCGGCATCCAGAAGCTCCATGGCCCGCAGATTGATTTCGCCGCATTTGAGCACCAGGCCGAGCAGTTCATCTGCGGTTTTGTCATTATCCAGGGTGGCGGCCAGTCCTTCATAAATAAAATCAAATACTTTATTATCTTTCTGGCCTAAAATCGCCGCATGGTCCGCATAGGCAGCCACGCCCTTGATCCCATATACAATGATTTCCTGTAAAGAAAGGATATCCGGATTGACAGCCGATTTTGACTCGATGCCGACCTTTTCGCCCTGGGCGACCATCCCGTCTTTGGTACCGGCCGGAACAAAGGTCGCGGGGCCGTCAGTAAAATCAGTCCATCCACCGGCCGCATCCACTTTTGCCTTTAACGCGTCCCGATGTGCCGTGGCCTGACGAATCAGATCCACAAACCGGTTTGCATCAAAATCCACGTTGGTCAGTGTTGAAAATGTGGCCTCACAGGTGAACCGGTCAATGGCAGCATCCCGGACACCGACCTTGCCGCCTTCCACGGCAATCTGGGACAATCCCTTGACCGCGTAAAGCAGCAGATCCTGAAGCGCCGCCACATCCGGTTGTTTTCCGCATACGCCAATAGCTGTGCAGCCTTCGCCCTTTGCCGTTTGTTCGCATTGATAACAAAACATATTTGATCTCCTTTCATGTTATATTAATAAAGTCTGTTTTTTCTCTATGTTGATTATGACCTTACGCTGGTTTTGATTCCATTTCCTTGACTTAGGTCAACCGCCTTAAAAAAAATGGGGAACTGAAAACTTTTCTCAAAATCTGACTTTCTAATTACCGGGTTTGCGATGGAAAGTCTTTGACTTAGGTCAAAAAGAATAATTTTTTTAAAAAAAATGAACCCCCTGCATTATAAGTGCATAAGGCAGGGGGATTTTTAAAATTCAATGAAAAGAGACTATTTTTTCGTACCGAATAGTTCCTCAGGCTTTGTAGTATCTCCTTTGGCATTGGGATAATCCGGCGCCTTGTAATCCTTTTTGTTTTGTTCGATCAGTTCCCTGCCTTCTTTCATGAACAGGTTATACCTCTTCTTGCATTCATAGAACCCATGCCACCATGCATAATCCGGGGCCATCATTGCGGTCCCCATTCGGGCCCGGCGGCCTTCGTGATGCCAGAGTTCATAAAATTCAACTTCCAGCGGCTCGTCAAAAAACCGGGTTTTATCCAGAAGACCCTTTTCATAAAGTTCATCCAGCATTGCTTTGGCCGGGGCAAAATACACCGTATTGTACTCGCCGACGACCTTATCCAGTTTTATATAATGGTCATCCACCCACTTGTTTCCATGGCACTGCCGGCAGACCTCTTTCATTTTGGTACGCTCCACCTCCCAGTTGGTCTGTGCCGGGAAAGCTTTAAAATCAGACGGCCGAATGGTCATCGGCGCCTGGAGTTCCCAGGAAAGCCGTTCGGTCACATCATGAGAGGTTTTAACCGTTCCCGCACCGGACATGTGGCAGGAAGCGCAGGTGGGTCCCCGAAAATCGGTCCCCGAGGACCAGGTACCCGGTGCGGCATTCCAGTTATAAGTATCTCCAAACGCAGCATAAATATCCCCATGTTTGGATTCCGTGTAGATTTCGATCTGGGGATGATCCGGGCCTAGATGGCACTGGCCGCATGCCTCCGGTTTTCTGGCTTCCATTAGTGAAAACCGATGACGGGTATGGCAACTGGAGCAGCTCCCCAAACTGCCGTCCAGATTCACCCTGCCAACCCCGACATTCGGCCAGGTAGCAGAAGAGATGGCGCCGTTTTCCGTTTTCAGCACAGATCCGTGGCAGTAAAAACAACCGGCCGATCGTTCAACGTCGCTGTTCATGCCGTCATTCAGCCAGGGGTCAATCTTCCAGATAAGTTCCAGGGTATTGGCGTGTTTGCTTTTGGCATACTGTTTGGCTTCATCCGGATGGCATCGGGAACAGTCCTTGGGGGTCACCACGCCGGTAATTGGGACCTTGTATTCAGGACGGCCGTATTTGGAATCGGATCTTTCATACTGTTTGTAATGCTCTTTGCTGACATCCGGGTCAAATTCCTCGGCCAGATGACAGTCAATGCAGGTAATATTGGCATTGGCATGCCGGCTGTTGGCCCAGTCAGAGAATATGCCCGGGTGTTCCTGTTTATGACACTGGATACAGGCGATTCCCGCTTCCGGGATGCTCCGTTCAATCCTGAATTCCTTTTCCTTTGCCATGGTATCCGTTGATTCGCAAAATCCAGAGGTCGTTATAACCAGTCCGAGCAGACCTG
>JAHECJ010000001.1 GCA_024641805.1 Desulfococcus sp. | reverse complement strand
AATATTTACCGGGAAGTGCTGCGGCTTTCACATGATGTGCAGGGCGAAAAAATCAGTCTTCGCGTGCATCCCGAAATAGCTGATCTTTTGCTGGGAGAAGCAAACGATATTATCATTTCTTTGGAAAAGCATCTCCAGCGCCAGGTTGTCATATATCCGGCCGGTGAATTTCATATTGAAGAGTTCAATATCATCGAAGTGTATCTGGAATAAGGCAAAAATCCAAATTAAACTTTTGAGGTTGACAAAGTCATATACTGTGTGATTATATTTTTCGATTGGTTTCCGGGATAGCTATGCGCATCGAAAAGAAAAAACAAACAGGCCCTTTCGAAAGATTGCAATTAATTGTAATGTTTGTATAAGTGATGCGGTTGGAAAAACCCCGGAATTGAGTTGTGGGCCGCAGTGAATAATTGAATTACTAATAAAGAGTATAAGGACGGAAGGTTATGAAACGAACATATCAGCCGAGCAGAGTGAAACGGGCACGAACACATGGCTTTTTGAAACGAATGTCTACAAAGCAGGGGAGGCGGGTTATAAACAGACGCAGATCCAAGGGAAGAAAACGTTTAGTGGTTTAATGTGCTTTGTTTAATGAAACGAAGAAGAACAGTATTTAATTGGTAAAATCAACAGATCTGACCGATGTTTCTCCAGCAAAATTTCAATTGCAGTGAAGACGACGAAGCAACTGCCATTTGGATTTCCCGGATCAAGTCATATTCTTTAAGTGACAAATCCCTTTGAATGAGAAAAAGTTGATCCATAAAATGGATATGGCGTTGACGTCGCTTGGATTAAAAAAAACGCATAAGATCCTCGACCGTTCGGAATTTGTTAAGCTGTCTAAGCACGGTAAAAAATTTCAGGATCATTTTTTTATTGTTCTTTATCTGCCTCGGGAGTCTGATTATTCGCGTCTGGGAATTACAGTATCAAAACGAATCGGGAACGCAGTGATACGGAACCGGATCAAACGTTTGATTCGCGAGTGGTTCCGTGTGAATAAATCAGATATTCATGGCTGTTGGGATCTGAACGTTATTGCGAAAAAAACTGCTGCCGGTTTGCCCTCCCATCAGGTTTTCGTATCGCTGGAAAATGTATTCGGTAAATTCGGGAGATGAAACAATTAAGCACTTGATAATATTGTTAATAAGAGTTTACCAGACAGTTTTATCTCCTGTTTTAGGACCGGCATGCCGTTTCTATCCGTCATGCTCTGAATACGCGATGGAAGCGGTTCTTCGGTATGGGGCAATAAAAGGTGGATATTTGGCGATAAGGCGCATATTCAGATGCCACCCCTTTCATCCTGGCGGCTTTGATCCTGTTCCATAGCGGTTTTTATCTTTTGGAGACATCGTTCCTTCTCCTGATTCCGAAGAATTTAGTCGCTCCGCCTTGAGAAGGATTTTTTACTTGCTTTAAGATCTGTAGATCCAAAGAAGGTTTTTGTGTAATTAGAAGCGCGGTAACCTGTGAAAGCCGCTATCGGGGAAAAGACTCATTGGAAATTTTAAATCCTATGAGTGTTTTATCTGTTATGTTTTTGCAATGGTTCAGGTTTTTATAAAAATCAGATTGTATTCTCAATACCATGTAATGCTATATATATTTATATGTTGGATACGATTTCGATTCATGTAAGAATCAAGCCCTGATAATTTTTCAACGTAACATCATACACCTTCCTTATGCCAGTCCTGCTGAAATTCATTGAACGCAAAGAGAATCTTTATTGTTTATGAAACGTTTGATTCTAACCGAATTTGATCGGCGTGGTCTAATTGAATCTGATTCAATTAATTATATAATATTCAGGAGTTGAAGATGGAACAAGGCCGTTTGTTTTTGGCAATAGTACTTTCTTTTCTGGTGTTTGTCGGCTGGGAGTTTCTTTTTGTTGGAAAACAGGAGGTGGTGCCGCCTGTAACCTCAGAAAAAAATGTTGTGCCTTCCGAACCAAATGTCAGTAAAGACTTAAAAGAAAACGTCATCGCGCCGATCGAAAACGCGACAAATGATAGCCTGGAAAGGGTTGCTACGCCCGGTGTGTTTTTTAATTCTTTGATCATTAAGACCCCCCTGTACTCGGCAAAAATTTCAGAAAAAGGGGCAGCAATCGTCAGTTTTGTTCTGACTGATTACAGGGAAACCGTGGATGCAAATTCCGCGGATAAAGACTTGATATCTGCAAATAACAAATCCGGGACGGTTCTTTTAAATTTCACAGATAACGCCATACCTCAAATTGCAGACGCTGTCTTCACAACTGATTTTTCTGGAAAAACCCTGGACGTTCGGGACGCTTCCAAATCGATTTCTTTTTTCTGGCAGTCGGCTGAAGGCGTGTTGATTGAAAAGCGGATTTCTTTTTATCCGGACACTTATAAAATCAAAATGAACGTCATATTGACAAATAACTCCTCCCGCCCTTTTGACGCGAATTTGACTGTTTCATTGGTCAATTCCGGGCCGAACGACGGGCAGCAGTTTCTCTTTGAAGGTCCTTTTGCCTTTGTTGACAGTAAATTACAGGAAATTAAAGTCAAAGAAATAGAGAAAAAAAATACGATTTCAGGAAAAATCGAATGGGCGGGAATGGGCGATCATTATTTTATGAGTGCCATAATTCCGGAAATATCTTCTTCTACCACGGCTCTATTAAATTACAAAAAAGGCGATAATCTTCTCGAAGTCGATTATGTTCAGCCGGGGAAACCGATTTTGTCTGGAGCCACCGAGATGTTTAATTATTCTCTGTATTTGGGACCCAAGCGAATGTCTGTTTTAAAAGCCATTGGCTCAAATCTGGAAAAAGCGATCGATTTCGGATTTTTTGACATCATCGCGAAACCCTGCCTGTGGCTAATGAACTTCGTCCACGATCACCTGATAGCAAATTACGGGATTGCGATTATTTTGCTGACCATCCTTTTTAAACTGATTTTCTGGCCTTTGGGGACTAAAAGTTATAAATCGATGGCGGAAATGAAACGGCTTCAGCCTTTGATGACGGATATCAGGCAGAAATATAAAGATGATAAGAAGAAAATGAATGAAGAAATCATGGGCCTCTACAAGACTTACAAAGTCAATCCTATGAGCGGCTGCCTTCCAATGGTTGTTCAAATACCTGTATTCTTTGCGTTTTATCGAATGTTGTACGGTGCGATTGAACTTCGTCATGCCCCGTTTCTGTGGTGGATCAATGATCTTTCGGCTCCGGACCGTCTTTTTAGGTTTGACTTCGCAATTCCCATGATGACGCCCCCTTGCGGAATCCCGGTTCTAACAATTATTATGGGCGCGACGATGTTTTTGCAGCAGAAATTATCACCACCGCCGGGAGATCCCTCCCAGGCAAAGTTTATGATGATGATGCCTCTTATTTTTACTTTTATTTTTATTAATTTTCCTGCAGGGCTTGTGCTTTACTGGCTTGTCAATAATGTCCTGTCGATTTCCCAACAGTATTATATTACTAAAAAAACTGTTTAGTACGGAGGATTTACATGAAGTCTTTTTTAGACTTTGAGGAAAAAAACGTTGAGAAAGCAGTTCAAAAAGCGTGTGAGGATCTCAATGTTTCACGTGAAAAATTAAAGTATGACATTATTTCTCATGGTTCCAGCGGTATTTTCGGATTGGTCGGAGCTAAAAAAGCCTTAATACGTGTTTTTGTTCCCGATTTGCAGGGCGTCCAATCCACATCTAAAGATTCTTCTGATACCGGTTTGGATGACGCTACATCGAATTCAACTATCTCCCAAACGGACAGGGAGACTGTCAGTGCGCTTGTTGACGAAGCCTTTGGTGAAATAATTGAGCCAGGTCCTGTCGATGCCCCGCTACCTGTACCGGAAAAAAAATCCAGGAAACCCAAAAAAATTGAAAAGACAGAAAAGCGCGCCAAAGCCATAAAGACGCCGAAAGTGGAGAAAAAGGAAAAGGTCGAAACAAAAGCAGAGACGCCTTCAGTCGGTGAACCGCCCGAAAAAATAGATAATGAAGTGGCTATGGCGGCCGCCCGGGAGTTGGCCCAGAAAATTTTCGAGACCTTGTCCATAGATGCGGAGATGTCTGTGAGTAGCGATTCTGACCAATGCATAATCAATGTCAAGGTCGGTGAACCAGGTATATTGATTGGGAAAAGGGGGCAGATGCTGGAAGCTATTCAATACTTGGTGGATAAGGTCGTCAGTAAGCAGTGCGGTAAAGGAAATCGCGTCATTTTCGACGTAGAAGGATATGTTGAATCCCGCAAAACGGAATTGAAAGATCTCGCATCGCGTCTCGCCAGTAAAGTTATAAAAACAGGGAAGCCTTCGACAATGACGAGAATGAACGCTCATGATAGGCGGATTGTTCATGTGGCGCTTAAACGAAACAGGTCTGTGAGAACTCAGAGCGTGGGTGACGGCTATTATAGAAAACTGATTATATTTCCGAAAAACAAGGTTCAGAAAAAAACCGAACAACCTCAATCCAAAGAGTGAACGGAAAACTTTTTTACTGTTCTTGCGTTATGCGGTGAAACGGGCAGCAGGCTGAATAGATTATGGAAGTTACAACAATTGCAGCAATTTCAACTCCTCCCGGACACGGTGGCGTTGGAATTATTAAAATTTCAGGCCCGGATTCTATCAATATTGCCCTGTCTATTTTTTGTCCGAAAGAATCACTTAAGCATCAGAATAATATTACGGAAAAACCGTTCCATTCTTTTTCTCCGGAATCGCGTTATTTTTATTTCGGTCATATCGTCGACCGATCTTCAGGTTGCATAATTGACGAAGTCTTATTAGTGGTTATGCGGGCCCCCTTCTCCTACACGGCTGAAGATGTAGTTGAAATCCAATCGCATGCCGGTCCCGTCGTAATGAAATCAATTCTCAGGTTGTTGATCGAAAAGGGAGTTCTTCTGGCAGGTCCTGGCGAGTTTACACGCCGTGCTTTTTTAAATGGCCGGATCGACCTGACGCAGGCAGAGGCGGTAGCTGATATTATAAATGCCCGATCCGAAAAAGCGATTGGGATGGCCATGGCCCAGATTTCCGGGGAATTTAACCTTCAGATTCAATCCCTTCGCGCTTCTTTACTGGATATTCTGTCTTATGTAGAAGCTGCCATCGATTTTCCTGATGAAATTGGCGACGAGATTGATGTGTCAATTCTCGCCTCCCGATTAGAAGAAGAGCTTATTGTAAAAATTATTAAACTGATTGATTGTTGCGATAATCAGAGTTTTTTGCGCGAAGGACTGAAGATTGTCATCGTCGGTGGTCCCAATGTCGGTAAATCCAGTTTGATGAATAAATTGATAGAGAAAGACCGATCGATTGTCACCGATATCCCTGGTACAACCCGGGATTTCATCGAAGATTCTTTTATTGCCAACGGCGTTCCCATTGTTTTAGCAGACACTGCCGGAATACATGATACGGTTGATCCTGTTGAGCAGATCGGTATTGAAAAAGCGTGGAAATATATTTCCGGCGCGGACATCATCCTGTATACGGTAGATGCCGGTAATACTGTTTCCGCCAACGACCTTTGTACTCTTAAAAAACTTGGTAATAAAAAAATAATTTTAGTGATCAATAAAATTGATTTGCCGCCGGATCAGATCCGTTTTGCATTGCCCAAGGATTGGCGCCACATCGAAAGTGTTCGAATATCCGCGCTGTATAACCAGGATATTGATAAGCTAAAGAAGTTTCTTGTGGAAAAGGCTTTTAACTCTACCTGTGATGTTAAGGATAAAATCGTTCCAAATTTGCGGCACAAAATTTGTTTGGAAACAGCCATGCTTTCCTTAACAACAGCCAAGGATGGATTTGTTAAATCCCAGCCGTATGAATTGGTTTCAATTGATTTAAAGCTGGCATTGACTGCATTACTTGAAATTACAGGAGAAAACGTAAAACCGGATATACTGGATAATATTTTTAATCGGTTTTGCATTGGAAAATGATTTTGGAATTCAAATTGTTTCACGTGAAACAGTTTGGCTGCTCCATGAAGTTAAAACAGCAGTTCATAGCTGATAAAATTTTATCATGGCCAGGTGCCGTGACCTTTACTGGTTTGGAGGTTTTTGTCATATGAAAATTGATTTGATGCCATATTTTAAAAAATATGAAGCGTTGGTTTCAAAAGCGGAAAGTGTCTTTGAGCAGGTAAAAAAGAAGTATCCTGAAGAAGTGAACTGCAAAGAAGGCTGCGCGGATTGCTGTCATGCCATGTTTGATCTTACCCTGATTGAAGCACTGTACGTAAATTATCGTTTTAATGAAATGTTTAATGGAAAAGAAAAATCCGACCTTCTGGAAAAAGCCAATAAGACGGACCGAAAGATATATAAAATTAAAAAAGAAGCATATAAATCCTTGCAGGCAGGCAAAAAGGAAGACGCTATCATCGAAGACGTCGGTCAGCAGAGAATCCGTTGTGCGATGCTGGGAGGGGAAAATCTATGTGAAATGTATTCGTTTCGGCCAATAGCTTGCCGTGTTTATGGTATTCCGCAAGCGATTGGCGGAAAAGGGCGAACGTGCGGTTTGTCCGGATTTAAGCCAGGAGCCAGTTATCCGACATTGAACCATGACATTCTTCATGATCAATTGATAGCTATCTCTTCCGAGTTGGTGCAAGCGCTCCGGTCAAAGCATATTCGGATGGCGGAAGTTCTTGTTCCTCTGTCGATGGCTCTGATTACAGATTATAACGAGGAGTACATGGGGATTTCCTCGGAAGAAAAAGATGAAAAAAACCGATAGACAGGGAGAGAAAATGACTGATTCCACAAAAGATGAAGCTGACCGGAAAAAGGCAATTTTTGACAGTATGTCCGAAAGACGTCAGAAGCAGATCCTTAAAAAAGGGTATGAGAAGTGGGACCCGTTTCAGGAACCCAAGGATCCAATTGATATCCGTCAGGACAAAACCAAACGAACCTCTCAAATGCTGATACGAGAATTTTTTCAGAGTTTGGATTCAAACGATTATAGCAATGAATATGGCCGCGGTGCTTTTGAAATCTGTTTAGGCATTATCAATGACAATGAAAAATATCAGGGGATGTTTGATTTTGCATGCTGGTACAACGAACTACTGAAAAAAGAAGGGCAACATAAAGAATAATTTTTGCTTCGAATGAGTTGAATTTAAAATTTGAATTTCATGATTTAATTGTTTTTTAATCAGAAAAAAATTGATTTTCGCCTCAAAGAGGGCTTTCAGAAAGCCCCGGTATTGCGCGATCGCCTACCCCTGAGCCCAAGTGGATGTGTTTTTTGAAATCGTTCAAATATGGGGCTTTCGCTGAGTTTTTCAGGTTTTCCCCTCTTAAGAAGTCTAAAAACGCCTCTCAATGAACAATCCTTCGAAAAAAAATTCCTGATGATTGTTCAAAAACTCCTATTATATTATAGTCCGGGAAAAATTTTTGCTTTAATGGGATTTTTTCTTCATTGCTGTTTCTGCAAAATAACCGGTTGAGGGTGTTCTCAGATTAATGCTTTAACAACCAGGCGATAATCGGCAGGAGCACTATCAAAAGCGTTATAATTATCCCCGGCGGGGATAAATAGGGTTTATATGCAGGCTCGCCTTTGAGTCTGCTCTTTTTTACTTCTGTGGTAAACCAGCTTCCAAGAATAATAGATGCCAAAAATACTGCGATGATTTTAATGAGGGTGACTAAGTTTTCCAAAACTCTGATCCCTTTCTGCTGAATCCAATAATTATGCTGGTAACTCTAAAATAGCCGGGTCCTGTTTTTGTTGGCCAAATAATTTTAGAAAGAAAGTTTGTATCAGAAGAAAGAAAATTATTCAAAAATTTTTTCATCCGGTGCATCCGATTCAAGTGCGTCATTTTCATAATTTCGAAGCGAAGTGGTTTGTTTATTTCTGAAATGCTCCTGGTACCATTCGTTGGCAATAATCATTGACATGACTTCATTGCTGCCCGTCCAGATAGTCGCCAGACGAAGATCCCGAACGATCCTCTCAATAGGATAAACGTTGGTATAACCGATGCCACCCATGACCTGCATTGAATTGTGAGCCACTTTCTGGCATGCTTCCGTGACAAATTTTTTGGATTCGGAGACCATTCGTCGCACCGTCTTTGAATCAGCATTATTATCCACTGCGCATGAGGTTGTATAAATCATGGAACGGCATGCATCAAGCAGCATGGCGGCTTCAGCAATTTGAAAATTTACCCCCTGAAAATGATTGATCGTTTTGCCAAAAGCTTTTCGTTTGGTGGTATATTCTGTTGCAATCTCCAGCGCTGGCCGTGCACTGCCGATCGTCATTGCAGCAGTTCCAAGACGTTCAGGAATCATCATGGTTTTAAACACCGGATAAGCGCCATTGATTTTTCCGAGCACATTTTCCTTCGGCACTTTAACATTTTTGAAAACAAGACGACCTGCGCCGCCGCCCCGGCATCCCATCAGACCATACAGGTATTTGGTTTCCACACCGGGGCCTCGATCTACGATGAGGCATGATAAGCTATTATGCTGAGGCGCGTTCGGATCGGTTTTAGCGTATACCAGAAAATAGTCGGCGCCTTCTGCGCCGACTATAAATCGTTTTTGACCATTAACCAGAAAATGATCTCCTTTGTCTTCCGCTGTAGTGGTAGTTCCAAAAAAATCGGAACCGCCGCGGGGCTCCGTTAAACATTCAGCAGCAAATATATCCCCTTTTAGCAATGGTTTTACATATTTTTCTTTTTGTTGGTCAGTTCCGTGCAATATGATCGCGTCACAAACCAGTTCAGCGCCGACGCCAAAAGTGCAGGCAAAGATATAGCCGAGTGTGCCGATTTCTTCAATAACAGTGGATGCCGTTACCCAATTCATATCTCTGCCGCCCCATTTCTTGGGATATCGACATCCCAATAAATTCCGGCGACCTGCCTCTTGAAGAAATTCCTTAGGAA
The DNA here is from genome assembly GCA_024641805.1 of Desulfococcus sp. Lineage (GTDB taxonomy): Bacteria > Desulfobacterota > Desulfobacteria > Desulfobacterales > Desulfosalsimonadaceae > SURF-3. The sequence goes on along the minus strand of JAHECJ010000001.1, from coordinate 20,178 downwards.
ACTTAATCTTATCAGCATCCATATCAATAATCATTTGTCTTGGAACCCATTTGACAAGGTCTCGGGCTTCCTCACGAATTTTTTCTGAATCCTCGGATAAAAGATAATCATACATAATTATATTCCTTTGAAATAGAATGTGATTTAAAGTTAACGCTTACGTCAAGGTATCGATTGAAGGTAGAAGTTGTCAACCGTTATGTTGGGTCCACTAAAAATTAACTCGTTTTCGCTGTGATGGGCATATTGCGCGGTTTTGGCATAGTCAAAAGTTGGCAGCCTGGGACCTATGGGAGAATTTAAAGTCTGTAGGGGATAACCGAAAAGTCAAAGAATGTAAAAGCAGATCAGATTTCGCGGATGAATTGAGTGTAATTCAATCTATCGATATTGGGAAAAGAACATCTAAAGTGTCATCGAATCGACACCTTTTTAACAGAAGCAGCGGCAGTTTTTTGAAAATATGTCAACTCCTCCATGTCAAAATTCCAGTCCCTATTCTCAAAGAAATATGGATGTAAAATGGATTTGTCAATATTGGCCTTTTGCAGGACGTACAAGTCCGCCCCTTCGATTATTCGGGAAATCTGTGAAATTATATTATCGTCTGCAAACGGTTTGACGCAGGTAGTTCGAAATTCATGGGCTTTGCCCGAATTTTTTATGATATGGATACTATCATATATCTTGTTCGGGATTATATTGGAGAAACTTGGAGAATATTTTTCCGGCAGGGTTTTGATGTCCATGGCGATATAGTCGATTCGGTTGGTTTCCAGCAGCGATTGAATGATATCGGGTCGACTTCCGTTTGTATCCATTTTTATGGGAAATCCTAAGGATTTGATCCGGTCACAAAACTCGGGGAGATTTTGTTGCAGGGTCGGCTCTCCGCCGGTGATGACCACCCCATCCAGAAGATTTTTCCGCTTTGCAAGGAAAGCAAAAATATCTTCCGGATCGATTATTGTCGTGAAAGGCGGGGAAACCAGTTCAGCATTATGGCAATAGGGGCAATCAAAATTACAGCCCGCAGTGAATATAACGCAACTGATTTTTGCAGGAAAATCAATAAGTGATGTTTTTTGAATGCCCCCAATGACCATTTTTCTAAAATTATACGGCACAACTTTTCGCCATGGCATAGGTTTTCCGAATATTAAATTCTGACAACTTGCCATTGTTCCATTGGCTGATGGGTCTTAAATATCCGACTATCCGGGAATATACTTCAACCGGCTCATTGCAGTCCGGGCAGAGGTCATGTTGTCCGGTGATGTACCCGTGTCCTGAACAGACGCTGAATGTGGGTGAAAGCGTGAAGTATGGAAGCCTAAAATTACTTGTAATTTTTTTGACCAGGTTCCGGGTGGCTTCAATACTGTCCACTTTTTCACCGAGAAATATATGAAATACGGTTCCGCCGGTATATTTTGTCTGGAGATCATCCTGCAGTTCAAGGGCTTCAAAAATATCGTCGGTATAATTGACCGGAAGCTGGCTTGAGTTTGTGTAAAAGGGATCGGAACCTTCTTTGAAAAAGGAATCATTTGCGCAAAGGATGTCTGAATACTGTTTTTTATCAATCATTGCCAACCGGAACGCGGTGCCTTCGCCGGGGGTTGCTTCCAGATTGAAGAATTCTCCGGTTTCCTCCTGAATTTGTGTCATCAAGTGACGCAGATAATCTAAAACTTCAACGGCAAAGGCATGGCCGGCAGGACTGCCGATATCCTCTCCGATAAAATTCAGGCAAGCCTCATTCATTCCAATAATTCCGATGGTTGAAAAATGATTTGTCCAGTAAGTACCTGTTTTTTCTTTTATTCCTCGCAAATAAAATTTGGAATACGGATAAAGATTCTGTTCTGTAAATTTTTCAAGGACTTTTCGTTTAATGGTCAGGCTTTCTTTTGCAATATGTGTTTGGGATTTCAGCCGATCAAAAAATTCGGTTTTATCCTTTGATAGATATCCGATTCGCGGAAGGTTGATCGTCACGACGCCGATAGATCCGGTAAGTGGGTTGGCCCCGAAAAGTCCACCACCTCTTTTTTGAAGCTCGCGGTTATCCAGGCGCAGTCTGCAGCACATGGACCGCGCATCTTCCGGCGACATATCGGAATTAACAAAGTTGGAAAAATATGGAATTCCATACTTGCCCGTCATTTTCCAGATGTTTTCCAGGTTCTGGTTTTCCCAGTCAAAATCTTCCGTGATGTTGTAGGTGGGAATGGGAAAGGTAAAAACGCGTCCTTTGGCATCACCTTCGATCATCACTTCGGCAAACGCACTGTTAATAATGTCCATTTCATGCTGAAAATCACCGTACGTTTCTTTTTGATGTTCGCCGCCGATGATTATCGGTACATCCTTAAGGGTACGCGGTACATTCAGGTCCATCGTAATATTGGTAAACGGTGTCTGGAATCCGACCCGGGTGGGTATGTTGATATTGAAAACAAATTCTTGCAGAGCCTGCTTAACCTCTTTGTATGAAAGATTGTCTTTGCGGACAAATGGTGCCAGCAGCGTATCAAAATTGGAAACCGCCTGCGCGCCCGCGGCCTCACCCTGTAATGTGTAAAAAAAGTTTACGATTTGACCCAGCGCGGATCTGAGATGTCTCGGAGGGGCACTTTCGACTTTTCCGGGAACCCCCATAAATCCGACGGTGAGCAGATCCTGGAGATCCCAGCCAACGCAGTAAATTGACAAAAGACTTAAGTCATGGATATGAAGGTCGCCATTTTTATGCGCATTCCGAACTTCCGGAGGATAAATTCTGTTCAGCCAGTACTCCGCAGTTATATCAGAAGAGATATAGTTGTTAAGGCCTTGCAATGAATAGCTCATATTACTGTTTTCTTTAATTTTCCAATCCATTTTCTGTACATAGTTTTCTACTATTTCGACATGGGCTTTGGTCGTAATTTTTCTGATCTGAGCGTGTTGTTCACGGTAGATGATATAGGCTTTGGCTGTTTTGTAGTAAGGAGAATCCAGTAATACTCTTTCAACAATATCCTGAATGTCTTCGACTTCAGGGCAATTGGAAAGATGCATTCCCTGGGCAAGGGTCAAGACGCGCAATGTCATTTTTTTTGCTTCTTTATCACCAAATTCGCCTGTCGCTGTTCCAGCCTTGGCGATCGCTGCTGTAATTTTTGAAGAGTCAAAAGTATCCACCCTGCCATTGCGTTTTTTTATCTGATTAAACATTTCGATTCCTTTACCCATGTTAGACATTTTAGAATTATGCAGAATGCGGGGAAAAATATTTGAAAATGGTTGTTACACATTCATGTTTGTTCGAGTAAAAATATGTCACAATATATAGAGGTGTGTCAATATTAAAATCAATATATTGTGTTTTTTTTGTAAATAATTTAATTCTGCCTGAATGCCGGAAACATCCCTCCGGGATCGTAACCAAATATAATCATCGAGTTTTAACTCAATCTGTCGGTAGGCGGGAAGCGGCAAAATCGTATAAAACGAAAGATATGTGGACGGAAAACCGTGGTCGGGTATACTGAATTTCCGGTTGCCATTAAAATCATTCGTGGACAAACAGAATATAACACTTTATTAAGGTAATAGGCGTTTGGAAGTTCCGATAGGGCTTCTTGCCAGAAATAAATGCCAAGTATTTATCATGCGCCTTGGTCTATGCATTTTTTTCAACGTCACGGGATTTGTCCTTATCTTTATTATCGATATATTGGATTTCTTTTTTTAGATTATGCAAATTGATAAAAGTCCATTTTTTAGAAAAGCCATCGTTCCATGGTATGCCACGGATACAGCCCTTATTATAAAAGCTGTGGTGATGTTTGTATTTGCCTTTTTCGGGTTGGACGGTATAAAGGTTGCCAGACAAGTGGAAGCCTATAACGATTATATCGGGGTTCCTGTGTTGCTTCTCGTATTGAGCGGTATCGTGTTGATGATAAATTTAATCCGGATAATTAAACGATATACCGGAAATTCTGCAATGTGAAAAAAGTTGCTGAATTTTAACCTGGAAAATCGCTTAATGATATTAATTAAGGTTTCAGCTGTAGTTCCCTGATAAAGTTATCCCCCCCATTTATCAGCAGTAATTCAAAAAAATAATGGAGAATTCTTGCTGTCACACCCCAAATGTTTAAATCTTCAAAGGGATAAATCAATTCAGTGATATCAGGTATATGATTCTGAAACGATTTATCAATGTGCGTTTTAATCAAGGGTTCAACCGGGATTTCAAGAATTTTTGAGATTTCTTGCGGATCATATATTGTGTTTTCCGCATTGCCGCCCCAGAAACCGATAAATACTTCAATGTCCTTATGCTGAATCGTTTGAAAATGTCCCAGAGAACCGATAAACTCTACCTGGTTTTTTGAAATGCCGAGCTCTTCCGAAAGTTCCCGATACGCTGCGTCAAGGGGACTCGCGTCATTTTCATCAATATGTCCTCCGGGGAGCGCAACCTGATTGCGCCAGGCATAACCGGGAGTATCCGCCTTCAAAATTGCCAGCAGGTAAGGTACATGATCTTTATTGTAGAAAAGAAGAAAGACACTGGTGCAATCATATCTCTGGTCATTTGCGGCAGAAGTCGAGTCAGTTGTGTTTAAAAGGCTTTTTAAAAACCCAGGACTTAGTTCTTTCAGCATTAAATATCAGAGTGTTGATTATTGTTACTGGGTAACGGCTTTTTCCTTATCTTTCGTTTTTTCCTGTTTCTGGATAAATTCAGAAAATTTCATGTTTTTGAAACTGTCTGTATTTAAAAATTTTAACATATCCAGGAACATGTCCGGTGGAATAAAGCCCGGCTGGCTTGATAGCGTGGAATTGTCCTCAGCGATAAACCAGTTATTCGGAAACCGGTTTACACCGTATTTTTTTGCAACCTCTTTTTCTTTTTCAGCATTCACACGAATAGCAACAAAGTTCTTGTTGAGATAGTCAATAATTTTTGCGTCGGCAAATGTCTGGCTGTTCATTATTTTGCAGTATGTGCACCAATCCGTATAAAATGAAGAAATCCTTTTTTATTCTGGTCTTTAATCATTTTCATGCCGGTTTCATAAGGCTGCCATTGAATTTCTTTTTTTCCAGCCATCGCCGGAGAGAAAGACACTGTAATAAAAACACAGAGAGCTGATATCATTAAAAAAAAATGTTTTATTTTCATCTTTTAAATTTAATCCTCAAAAAAAAATCGCGTTTAATGCATGAATGAATAAAATAAGGTATTAAAATAATTAAACCCCAATAGAAAAATTCCCACGAAAATAAGCAATACGCCGGCCACCGAATTAATATATCGTATCGCTTTGGACGCACGCCTCATAAACTCAAGCAGGTAGTTAATGAAAATTGAGATAATTAAAAACGGAAGCGCAAGCCCAAACGTGTATAACGACAAGAGCGCCATACCCTGCCAGACGGTTTCCTGCGTGGTGGCCATGGCAATAATGGAACCGAGCATGGGGCCGGTGCATGAACTCCACCCTGCGCCGAAAGCCATGCCGACAATAAAAGTTCCAAAAAAATGCAGCGGCTTTTTTTGAATGTGAACTCTTTTGTCCACTTCCAAAAAACGAATCCGGAAAATACCCGTCAGATGTATTCCCAAAATGATAACGATAATCGCGCCAATAATTCGGATAATATCTTTATGCTGGTCAAAAAGCCCCCCAAAACTGGCAGCCAAACCACCTAAAGCAATAAAAAGTACCGAAAATCCGGAGACAAACGCAAGAGTTGATACGAACACTTTTTTCCGGATTTGCGCGGAGGTGTCCCGGGTTAGTTCATCCAGAGAATATCCTGTGATAAATGTAAAATAAGCCGGGATCAAAGGAAAAACACAAGGCATCAGGAAAGAGAGGAGTCCGGCTATAAAGGCGGCTGAATATGATATGGTTTGAGTAAACATTGTTACAATGTTAATTACTAATTTAAATAAATCAAATAAAATTAGAAAAAAGGTTTAACCACGGAGTTCTCTGGATCTTTGAGCTGCAGCGGTAATAGCTTGAATTATAATTTGTTTTACGGAATTGTCCTCCAGCACGGTTAACGCCGCTTCTGTGGTTCCCCCCGGTGAAGTCACCTTTCGGCGAAGTTCCCGCGGTGAAATTTTCTCATTCTCGAGTAATATCAGCGATCCTTTCAGGGTCGCGGCAGTCATTTCAGACGCATTTCCCGGCGAGATGCCAAGCTTTATGGCCGCCTCGACCATTGCTTCCACAAGGTAGAAGCAATAAGCGGGCCCGGACCCTGAGACAGCAGTAACGGCATCCATATCACTTTCACGAAATTCAATGACTTTGCCCATTGCGGTCAGGATTGTTTTAGCGATTTGAATATCCTCGCCGGTGGCATAAGAATTTGCGCAGAGGCCGGACATTCCGGAAAGAACAAGCGATGGGGTATTGGGCATAACGCGCAGGATCGGCATTTTTTTTTTCCCATCGTCTGTGATGGCGTCATATATATAGCCTTCAAATTTTTTAATAGGCGTTCCGGCAGCAATGGAAATAAAAATTTTTTTTCCAGACGGTTGTTTAAAAACTTTTCCGGTGGATAATTCAGACAAAACCGGGTCGACGATTTGCGGTTTTACGGCAAAAATGATGACATCGCATGTCTGAATAATTGCCGAATTGTCAGATAATACCTGTATTCCGTAGGTTGCTTTCAGGATATCAGTTTGTTTTTTCGAGATATCGCAAACAAAAAGGTCGGAAGGCGCACAACAATTCGATTTTATCAAAGCGCCGATCATTGCCTGGCCCATATTGCCGGCGCCGATAAACCCGATTTTATGGTGAAGCTTACTCATTGTAAATCCTTTTCGTTCTAATGGAATATTTTGAAAATAAACTCCAATGTGTTATCATGATTTAGCAAAATAATGTCAATCATTATCCTTTATCATGGAAATGGCTTGACTTCTAACGGAATTTTTATTTATTTAATATTCTGATGTTTAAGGGAGTTTGAAGTATTTGAACAGCCTGTCACTGAGAAAGTTCTTATATGTTTATACTAAGTAATTTTGTTAGAGCCCTGGCGGAAGTCATCAATATTGGATTAACGTTGTTTATGTGGATCGTAATCGCGCATGCCATTTTATCCTGGGTGCGGCCGGATCCGTTTAATCCAATTGTCCGCTTTATCAATCAGGTCACCGAGCCGTTGTTGTATCAAATCAGAAGCAGAATCCCCACCGCATTTGGCGGGATTGATTTTTCACCGATTATTGTTCTTTTGGGGGTTGTTTTTTTAAGAATTTTTATTGTTGACAGTTTATTGCGGTTATCAATGATACTGTCCTGATGACATGCTTTTGTTTCAATTTGGTGTTAGATGAAGACTATAGAGATGTGAAAAATTCCTGATTTTTTGAAATAGTGACAGTCTGTGTATGTGTTGAATTCTTTGATAACAGGAGCCGGATATGGCAAAAATTGATGCCTTTTTTAAATTGATGAATGATCAAGGGGCTTCGGACCTTCATCTGGTGGCCGGGCAGCAACCAGCTTTGAGGATTCGGGGAGAAATTGAGCGAATCAAGTATAAGCCATTGAATAACGATGAACTTCGCAGCATGGTTTATGAAATTGCGCCTGAAGATAAAATCAAGTTGTTTGAAGAGACCGGCGATGTTGATTTCGGTTATGAAATTCCAGGTCTTGCCCGGTACCGTTCAAATTTTTTCATGCAGAGAAACGGTGTAGGGGCGGTATTTCGTCAGATTCCCAACAATATCATGGGGTGTGAACAGCTCGGACTTCCAAAGGTGATTTCAAAACTGGCGTCCCTGCCGAGGGGGCTGGTAATTATCACCGGCCCGACGGGTAGCGGAAAATCGACAACCCTTGCGGCAATTGTTGACGAAGCCAATCGAACCCGTAAGGACCATATAATCACGGTTGAAGACCCCATTGAATTCGTGCATGAAAGTCAGGGATGTATTGTCAATCAGCGGGAAATCGGCGTTCACACAAAGAGTTTCAGCGCGGCTTTGCGGGGTGCCTTGCGATAGGATCCGGACATCATCCTGGTCGGCGAAATGAGGGATCTGGAAACAATGTCTCTTGCCATTGAGGCGGCATCCACAGGTCATCTGGTTTTTGCCACACTGCATACGTCAAGTGCAATGAAAACTGTCGACCGCATGGTCGAAGTGTTTCCGGCGGAACAGCAGGCGCAAGTCCGGTCCGGCCTGGCGGACAGTATCCGGGCGGTTATTGCTCAGGTATTATTCAAACGGATCGATCGAAAAGGGCGATGTCCGGCGCTTGAAATACTGATTGCCACCCCGGCGGTGAGGAACCTGATCCGGGAGTCCAAAACGCATCAGCTGCCTTCTTCAATGCAGACCGGGAAAAAATATGGTATGATCCTGCTGGATGATGCCATCATGGATTTGTATAACAGGGGATGGATCAGCGCTGAAGACAGTTACAACAAGTCGAATGACAAACAGAGATTCAGGCCTTTGCTGAAATCGGCTCCTGTTGATTTTACCGAGGCATAGGCGTGAGCGAGAGCTCTGGATCCAATAAAGGGGACCTTATTCATGGCGTTTTTCAAACAAATTTTGTAAGGAATGAGGAAATATGAAAAAGCCGGAAACCGATTATATTTTAACCGCAATGCTGGATTCCCATGAAAGCGTGTCGGACTTAAATTTTACCTCGGGAAAGCCGCTGCAGGTTGAAACCTACGGTGAGCTGACTCCCGTAGACATGAAACCTCCCCTGAAAATTTTAACTCCTTTTCAAACGGAAGTGATTGCATTAAACCTGATTGGACGCGACCGGCGACTGATTGATACATTGCTTAAAGAAGGTTCCTGTGATTTGTCTTACTCCCTGCCGGGCAAAGCGAGGTTCAGGGTCAATGTTTTTTCCCAGTCCGGAAACTATTCAATTGTCCTTCGCCAGCTTGAAACAAAAGTGCCGACCGTTAAAGAGATGGGGCTTCCGGAAATTTTTTATAAAATAGCCCGGGAAAGAAACGGAATTGTCATTTTTACCGGAGCCACCGGAACCGGTAAAACCACTTCGCTGGCAGCGCTATTATCTGAAATCAACAAAGAAAAGTCCGTGCATATTGTCACTCTTGAAGATCCGGTCGAATATATTCATACCCATAAAAAATCCACGTTCAACCAGCGCGAACTGGGAAAAGATTTCAGTTCTTTTGCAACCGGACTGAGGGCCGCACTAAGACAGGCGCCGAAAGTCATCCTGGTGGGTGAAATGAGGGATCGGGAAACCGTTGAAATCGGTTTATCCGCGGCCGAAACCGGTCATCTGGTTTTCACCACCCTGCATACCGTTGACGCGGGGCAAACCATTAACCGTATTCTGGGAATGTTTTCCTCCGAAGAGGAAAACCAGATTCGGATCCGTCTGGCAGATACACTGCGGTGGGTGGTCTGTCAGCGCCTTTTGCCAAAAATCGGCGGCGGGCGGGCAGCCGCCTTTGAGATTCTTGGAACCAGCCTGCGGGTGAAGGATTCTATTTTGCACGGGGAATCAGAAGGAAAAACCTATTATGACATGATGGAAGCATCCACCGCGTTCGGATGGACCACCTTTGATAATTTTATTGTCGGTTTATTTGAAAAAGGCCTGATTTCAGAAGAAACCGCCGTTGGATATGCGTCGCGCAGATCCATCGTCGGACGGGGGATTGATTTGGTAAAAAGTTCCAGAGGCGAATCAACCAGCAAAATTGACAAGCTTGAAATTGATATGGGCTATGGGAAAAGATCCGGGTATTAATCCGGCAGGCTTTTATTCAAACCAAATGCATATTGAGGTTAACAAATGGAAATTATTTGCAGTAGCTGCAACAGTAAATTAAGCGTTGCCGACGATAAGCTTCCGCAAGGGAAAGCTGCTTCCATGCGGTGCCCGAAATGTCAAAACAAAATATCCATTGATTTACGGAATCAGAACAAAAAAGACACGGCTGCAGAAACCGCCGTTCCGAATCAGTTTAACTTTGACGAGGGGACGGATGATTATGATGCCAGCGAAAGACCCTTTGATTTTCTAGAAGAAGAAGGAAATACGGCGCTGGTCTGTGAGAATGATCCGGAAATACTCAAACAGATCAACATTGTGCTGGGGATAATGGATTATAGTATCACAACAGCCGAATCCGTTCGGGATGCGCTGAAAAAAATGAAATATCATACTTACAATATGATGTTGATCAATGAAACGTTTGACGGCAGTGAACCGGATGCAAATGGACTTCTGGTGTATATTGAACGTTTAAGCATGGATGTGCGCCGTAATATTTTTGTGGGGCTGCTGACCCAACGATTTCAGACAATGGATAACATGGCGGCATTTTTAAAGAGTGTTAATATAACAATTAATCTAAAAGATATCGGCAGTATCGATAGAATTCTCACCCGCGGTATCAACGAATATGAACTGTTTTACGCCGTTTTCAAAGACAGCGCAAAGAAACAGGGCTTGATGTAAATTTGAAAGATGAGTGAACAGAACAAGTATACATGCAACGAATACAGGCAGGAGATGATCCTGCTGTCATTGCAGATGCGATTAAAGAAGGAAACTCTGTCTGAATCAGAAAAAGAATTGATCCAAACGCAAATACGACAGCTTGAATCCACAATGGATATGGCTTGAAATGTAATTGTCTGGCGGTTATTCACTTCATCTGTTTACTGATAATTTTCAACCCTTCCAGCGTTAATCCCATTTCCACGGATTCAATGGTATTTGAAATATTCTGCATTAATGGCGCCAATCCTCCTGTCGCAATCACTTTTGGCTCAGGTTCCTACGGAAGTTCCTGTTTGATACGGCGAACCATCCCATCCACCATTTCCGAATATCCATAGATAATTCCGGATTTCATGCTGTGAACGGTATTTTTGCCAATGACGGTTTTCGGCGGATTGAACAGCTCCACCCGGGGTAGCTTGGATGCGTGTTTAAACAAAGCTTCTGCGGCAATGCCAATGCCCGGCGCAATGGCGCCTCCCAGATATTCCCCTTTGGCCGAGATGACGTCAAATGTTGTAGCGGTGCCGAAATCAATGACAATCAGGCTCGTCCGATATATATGATAAGCTGCGATGCCGTTTACCAGCCTGTCTGCGCCGACCTCTTCCGGATTGTCATATCGAATCGGCATTTGAACGGACTTGGCGTCAATCCAGGCGGGGGCATGCCCCAGATATTTCCGGCAATATTCATCAAGAATCCTCATCATCGGAGGGACCACACAGGAGATAATGGTTTTGCGGATGTCCGACGGTTTTATATTTTTGCTTTGAAACAGGTTTGAAATAACAATGTTAAATTCGTCTTCCGTAATTCGGGATGCTGAGCGGATCCGCCAGTTGCAAATCAGCTGATCATCATCAAATATCCCGAGAACCGTATTGGTGTTGCCGACATCTACTACCAGGAGCATAGTTGTTCACCTGACGTTTGTATGTGTTTAATAGGAGTTTCGAATAGCATCAACGAGTTTAACAGTCGCACAGGTGTTGGGAACATTATGCACCCGAACAATATGTGCGCCGTTGTAGATTCCGGCAGCTACGGATGCCTGGGTGCCGGTTTCGATCACCGGGTGGTCCGGTCGAAGTTCAGCCTGATCGTTTTGGGTAAGAATTTTGCGTATAAAAGCTTTTCGGGACGTTCCGAGGAGAACCGGAACGTCCAAATCCTGAAATTCATTTAAATGATTAATTAAAAAAAGATTGTGCTCAACTGTTTTCCCAAACCCGATGCCCGGATCAATAATAATTTTACTCTTTGATACACCCGAACGTTCAGCCCGGAGGATGGCCTGATTCAGAAAATCTTTAATTTCCCCCATGAGGTCATAATAGAAGGGAGACTTCTGCATATCCAACGGATTGCCTTTCATATGCATCAGAATGAGCAGTACATCGTTTTGTCCAGCAACTTCAGCCATGTCGGCGTCAAATTTTAATGCGCTGATGTCATTAATAATGGATGCTCCTGCCGAGATGGCCCGCCGGGCGACAACAGATTTGGCGGTATCAATGGAAATGGGTATGGAAATTTTTTTTGCCAGATATTCAATCACCGGGAGTACCCGCCGGGTTTCTTCTTCAGCGGAAACGGGCTCGGAAAAGGGCCGGCTGGATTCACCACCAATATCAAGGATATCCGCCCCATCGAGAACCATTTTTTCAGCCTGTGCCAGAGCAGCGTCCAGCGCAAGGAACTTGCCGCCGTCTGAAAACGAGTCCGGGGTAATGTTCAGTATTCCCATGATCCGGGTGCGCTCCCCCAGTTCCATGCGGTGGTTGCCCCAAACCAGGGAATATTTTTTAGTCGGCAGTCGGATCTCGTCCATGAAGCTGTTTTAATCCATGATCCCGGAATGAGAATTGGCTGATAATGCCGATCCCGGTATGGTGATACCGGGGCGCAATTCATATATCAGTTCATCGAGTTCTTTTCCTAGAACAGTCTCTTTTTCGATCAGCAGTGCCGCGAGTCTATGAAGAATATCCATATTTTTTTCTAATATTTCCCGGGCTTTGTTGTAACTGCCTTTCACCATGGTGGAAATTTCATTATCAATTTTCTGCGCGGTTGCTTCTGAATAATCGCGATGCTGCGCGATTTCTCTTCCCAGAAATATCTGTTCATCCTGCTTGGCAAATGAAAGTGGCCCCAGTTCTTCGCTCATTCCCCACGCCCGGACCATGTAGCTCGCCAGATTGGTGGCCTGCTTAATATCATTTGATGCGCCTGTGCTGATACGGTTGAAAACCAGTTCTTCGGCCACCCGTCCGCCCATGGCAACCGCCACTTCACTTAAAAGCTGGTCTTTGTATTGAAAATCTTTTTCTTCCGGCAGGAACCAGGTCACGCCGGCAGCCCGTCCGCGGGGGATAATGGTGATTTTGTTAATGGGGTCGGTTTCCGGCAAAAACCGGGCCACGATGGCATGGCCGCCCTCATGATAGGCGGTGTTTTTTTTGTCTTCGTCCTTAATGACTTTTGATTTGCGTTCGAGGCCCATAACAATCTTATCTTTGGCATCTTCAAAATCGACCATGGATAAACGTTCTTTTCCTTTTTTGGCAGCGATTAAGGCCGCCTCATTTACCATGTTTTCAAGGTCTGCGCCGGAAAAGCCCGGTGTTCCCTTGGCCAGAACGTCCGGGTTCACGTCCGGATCCAGGGGTGATTTTTTAATATACACCTCAATAATGGCTTTTCTTCCACGGATGTCCGGCATGGAGACGACCACCTGGCGGTCAAACCGACCGGGTCTGAGAAGTGCGGGGTCCAAAACATCCGGGCGGTTAGTTGATGCAATCAGAATAACGCCTTCGTTGGATTCAAACCCGTCCATTTCTACCAGCAATTGGTTTAACGTCTGTTCTCTTTCATCATGCCCACCGCCGAGCCCGGCTCCCCTGTGTCTTCCCACAGCATCAATCTCGTCGATAAAAATCAGGCAGGGAGCGTTTTTTTTACCCTGGACGAAAAGGTCCCGGACTCTGGATGCGCCCACTCCTACAAACATTTCAACAAAATCAGATCCGCTGATGCTAAAGAACGGGACACCTGCTTCTCCGGCGATGGCCCTTGCCAGAAGGGTTTTGCCTGTCCCAGGAGCACCGACCATCAGCACTCCCTTGGGAATTCGTCCGCCCAACCGCGTGTATTTTTTTGGGTCTTTTAAAAAATCGACGATTTCAGCAACCTCTTCTTTGGCTTCGTCGACGCCAGCCACATCGTCAAATGTTACTTTTTCCGTCTGGTCGGAAAGCATGCGTGCGCTGCTTTTCCCGAAAGAAAGTGCTTTCCCGCCTCCGCTTTGCATCTGCCGCATGAAAAAGATCCAGACACCGATCAGTAATACCATCGGAAACCAGGACACCAGAATCGAAATAAACCAAGGGGTTTGCTGCTCCGGTTTTGCTTCAATGGAAACGCCTTTATTCCGGAGAATACGGATCATCTCGCTATCCTGGGGCGCATACACACGGTAGTGAATTCCGGTTTGATCGGTTATAAGCAGATTGTCTCCCTGGATAACGACTTTTGAGATTTTTGCACTTTCAACCATTGAGATAAAATCACTGTAGGCGATTTCTTTTTCGGTGGGGTGTTGCTGGTTGAAAATATTGTACAGCATGATCATCATCAGCACGATGATAATCCAAAGTGCTATGTTTTTATTAAAAGGGTTCAAAACAGTCTCCTCTGTACGAAATTAGTCCCTGATGCGTTAAGTCATCAGCATATAATAATAACGAATTTATAATAGTAAATTATATTATTTATTTTACCGGAACAGGAATTGTCAACCGCTTAAATTAACAATAAAAAATCTGGCATGAATTTTTGTATGGGTATCTTTTTGAAATAATCTAAAATGCTTGTTATTCAGTTATTTAATCGGTTTCAGGAGATATTTCTATCCTGAGAACGATTTGTGTTTCCGGAGTAATTTTAGCGAGTTCCGAAATTCTGGCGCCTCCCACCCAGATAATCGTCCCGCCGCTTAGAAATAGCGGAACTGAAGCGCGCAAAGTTGACTTGATTTTGTTGTTAATGAAAAAATTCTTCAGTTTCTGGGTTCCGTTCATTCCAAGCGGGGAAAACCGGTCTCCTGCCCGAAAGTTTCTGATAATAAGCGGGAATTCTAACCGGTCCCAGTCGAAAAAAGCGACTTGAGAGTCTTGTCCGGAAAGATTTGGGATCAGGTGGCATTCTGTTTTGCGAAATGAGATCCATGCCTTTATTTCATCGATGTGTATCAGCTTCTGAGATTCTGCCGCCGACCGGGAGACAGTGTATTTGAAAGAAACCGGGTCGGATTTTTCAGCAGACATTGGCGAGATGCGTAAATTTTGTGTTTCTTTTTGAACAATCAGCCGACTGTCTTGTTTAATAATTCGGATCCGATCCGGCAAATCTAAGCGGGAATCCGGCGCAATATTTTTAATCATGTCTGTAATTGCGTCAATGTGCGAATAGGAAATTTTTCTTAGGTTGCCTTTGATTGCCTGAATGGCTTTACGGATAATCCGTCGCTGGAGTGCCGGATGGAAATTCAGTAATTCTGAAATGGAAAGCGTCCTCCGGTGTCTGTCCGAGGTTAAGGTAGCCTTGTCGTAGAACGGGGTTATGATATTGCTGATCCATTCTTCCTCGGTTCGCAGGATGTTTCCAAGACGGATAAGTGTTTCAGATATTTTTGGATTATAGTTGCTTTCCAGTAACGGTATGAGTTGATGACGGATTCTATTTCTCTGAAACAGGTCGTCCTCATTGGTTTTATCAATGACAAAGTCAATTTTTTGTAATTCAAGAAAATGGATTATTTCAGCCCGGGAAGTTTGAATCAGTGGACGGATAATGTTTTCCCGGACCGGCGGTATTCCGCGAATCCCCGAGGGCCCGCTTCCCCGAAGAAGATTAAGCAATATCTGCTCGGCATTGTCTCCCTGGTGATGAGCGACGGCCACTTTATCAAACCGCATGGAGCGGCAAATAGAATTAAAAAAATGATATCGGGCCTCCCTGCCGGCTTCTTCGATGGATAATCCGGTTTTTTCCTTTTCCTGAAAGATATTTTTTTTTTCGACGAAAAAAGGCAACCCGTGTTTTTGGGCTACCGATATCACAAATTTTTCATCCCGATCCGACTCGATGCCTCGAAGGCAATGATTTAGGTGGGCCACTCCAAGTCGAATTCCCATGAACCCGGATAAAACGATCAAAGCATGCAGAAGGGACATGGAATCCGGTCCGCCGGAAACACCGATAAGTACAGCGTCCCCTTTTCGGATCATGTGACATTCTTGGATGGTGCGCTGGATTTTCAGAATAAACGGCTGAGTAATTGGTTTTTTTTCTTTGATGGGCATAAATATTTCAGTTAGCAGTGCGGGTTGATTTTATTGATGAATATCCTAAATTATAAATTAATGCGGTGACAACAAAAAAAGAGTCTGAAATTTTAACTTTTCTTTCTTGAAAAGAAGAAAGTTCCAGTTTATAACCATATCCCTGGTTGTGATATGCGGGGTGTCAGCGGTACCTTGTTTCCCGAAATCCGCTTTATGCGGGGCAGAATTCCCTCCCAAGGGTTGAATGCGGGCAGATAAGTTATTCTGACCGGTCGCCGCGCAACAGACGATTACGAACCTCGTCAGGTCCGGAAGGAAGCAGCGATAAGTAACTCAGTCTGTGTCGTGGATCGATCCCGGTTATGCTATAATTTATTTTCCGCAAAAATTCGACGGAGGGTTCACAACCAGACTTTTTTGTTTTTAACCCATCGAACCGCCTCGTTTTTTTTAGTAATTTTCTTCTAAAACTTGCCTTGACATTCCCTGTTTGCGTCTTATTTTTTTGATGAAATTTATAACGACACCAACATTTTTATTTTTATTCACAGCAGGTTATCCTGAAAAAAAAATAAAAAAGATATAAAATCCTTATGAATTCGGGAGTGATACATTGGCAGACAATTCACATACCAAAAAGAACATCATCATTGAAACGGATGAATTCCTGACCCCTAAAGCAGATGAACAAGACGCTGTTGAAGAGGAATCTCTATCAGAACTTAATCAAGCAGAAGAAAAAGAAAGTCCGGAGCAGTTAAAAATGCAGTTGGAAGAAGTTACGCAGAAGGCGGCCGAGGAACATGACCGTTTGCTTCGGTTGTCGGCGGAATTTGAAAATTATAAAAAACGAATGAACCGGCAAATGGACGATTTTCGGAAATACGCGAATGAAACTCTGCTTAAGGATCTTTTGGCGGTTGTGGATAATCTGGAACGGGCATTGACTACGTCCGGAGAAAAGAATGACGATTCAATGAAGTCTTGTTTGATTGAAGGCGTTGAAATGACATTAAACGAGATATTAAAAATTTTATCCAAATCCAATGTGACGCCTGTAACCGCTTTGGGAAAGCCGTTTGACCCGGCATTCCATGAAGCCGTGATGCAGGAAACATCTAATGAACTGCCTGAAAATACAGTCATCAATGAATTCCAAAAAGGATATCTGATCCATGATCGATTGCTCAGACCGGCAATGGTTGTGGTTTCCAAGGGAAAATCCGAACAATAACATACAAGAAAAAAATTCATCATATAATCAAGGAGGCAAAAATGGGTAAGGTCATAGGAATTGATCTCGGCACAACAAACTCATGTGTCGCGATACGCGAACAGAATGAGACCAAAGTTATCACAAACCCTGAAGGCGGCCGTACCACCCCTTCTACAGTCGCCGTCACTGAAAGCGGCGAGCGGTTGGTCGGCCAGGTGGCGAAACGCCAGGCCATTACCAACCCGGAAAATACGGTTTTTGGTGTCAAGCGGCTGATCGGAAGAAAGTTCGACTCCTCGGTGGTTCAGAATGATATTAAAAATCTTCCATATAAAATAGAAAAAGCCAGCAACGGCGATGTCCGTATCAATTTACGGGGAAAACAGCTCAGTCCTGCGGAAATATCATCGTTTATTCTGGCGGATATTAAGCATACCGTTGAAGAATACCTGGGCGAAAAGGTGACCGATGCGGTGATTACCGTGCCTGCGTATTTTGATGACAGTCAGCGGCAGGCAACCAAAGACGCCGGAAAAATTGCCGGATTGAATGTTCTGCGGATTATCAATGAGCCGACTGCCGCATCGCTGGCATATGGTCTGGACAAAAAATCGGATGAAAAAATCGCGGTGTTCGACCTCGGTGGAGGAACTTTTGATGTTTCCGTTCTTGAAATCGGTGACGGTGTATTTGAAGTAAAAGCAACCAATGGCGATACGCACCTCGGCGGAGATGACTTTGACCTGCGTTTGATTGATTTTCTGGCCAATGAATTCAGAAAGGAAAGCGGGATTGATATCCGGAGTGACAAAATGGCGCTTCAGCGACTTAAAGAAGGAGCGGAAAAAGCAAAAATGGAATTGTCCACCGCCTTGCAGACGGATGTGAATCTTCCGTTTATCACTGCTGACGCCAATGGACCCAAACACTTGAACATTAAACTGACCCGGGCAAAATTTGAGTCGCTTGTCAGTGACCTTCTGGACAATCTTGAACGTCCCTGTGTGACGGCGTTAAAAGATGCCGGACTGTCCGCGGCGGAAATTGATGAGGTTATTCTTGTCGGTGGTATGACCCGGATGCCCGCAGTTCAGGATCGTGTAAAGAAAATTTTCGGCAAAGAACCGCATAAAGGGGTGAACCCTGACGAAGTGGTGGCGATCGGAGCTGCAATCCAGGGCGGCGTCCTGATGGGTGATGTCAAGGATGTTCTGCTGCTGGATGTGACGCCGCTTTCTTTGGGGATTGAAACTCTGGGCGGCGTGATGACGAAGTTGATTGAAAAAAATACTACGATTCCCACTCGAAAGAGTCAGATTTTTTCAACTGCCCAGGACAGCCAGCCGGCGGTATCCATTCACGTGCTTCAGGGTGAGCGGGAAATGGCCGCCTACAATAAAACCATGGGACGGTTTGACCTGGCGGATATCCCTCCCGCACCCCGCGGTGTACCGCAGATTGAAGTCACCTTTGACATTGATGCAAACGGGATTGTTCATGTGTCGGCAAAGGATTTGGCCACTCAAAAAGAGCAGTCCATTCGGATCACCGCTTCCAGCGGTTTGTCAAAGGACGAAGTTGATAAACTGGTAAAAGATGCCGAACTCCATGCTGAAGAAGATAAAACGTTACGGGCGAAGGTAGAAGCCAAAAACAATGCGGATTCACTAATTTATTCGACTGAAAAATCCATGAAGGAGCTGGGCGACAAAGTGGACAGTGCGACCAAGGCCAAGGTGGAAGACATTATCAAGCAGCTGAAAAAAGCTATGGAAGGTGATAATACAGATGAAATCAAGCGGTTGAGTGAAGAGCTGACTCAGGCATCCCACAAACTGGCGGAGGCAATCTACCAGCAGGCTTCACAGGCGGGCCAGGGAGCCGGCGCTGGTGAGGCCGGAGATGCATCACAACATCAGGCGGCAGGAGATGATGAAGATATCGTTGATGCTGACTTTGAAGAAGTGAAGGATGACAAAAAATAAATAAAATCTATAGATTTTGTCAAAGAGTTAGGAAATAAATAAAAAAACCCGGAACGTGAGATCACGTTCCGGGTTTTTTTATCTGTGATTGAATATTATTGACTTTTTTCAGTCATTTGATAGGTGCTTTACATTTAACTTGGTTCAATTCGCCTTTCTCGTGAAGAATTTATTTTTAAATTCAGATTGTTATACCTTTTAAGGAAGCAAATCCAGCTTGAGAGAAAACCGGGCGAAATATTGAAAACCCGTTTGTGTATCCAAGATATCCGGATGTAAAATATGCTGATTACAGAAATACTGGCCCGAAATTCAAGAATATACGGAAATGAAACGGCCCTGGTCGAACGCGAACCGCTCACAGAAAAGCGAAGTTCAATCACCTGGAAGGAATTTTATCACCAGTCCAACCAACTGGCAAACAGCCTGGACGTTCATGGGATTAAAAAAGGAGACCGGGTTGTCATATTAATGATGAACTGCATTGAATGGCTCCCGGTTTATTTCGGGGTTTTGAGGGCCGGTGCTATTGCAGTTCCCTTGAATTTCAGATTCCAGTCAGAAGATATCAGTCGCTGCATTCAGCTGTCCGAAGCCAATGCCGTATTTTTTGGCGAAGAGTTTATCGATCGGATCACTGCATCAAAACCCGTACTCGACCAAACGGTTCACACCTATTTTTTTGTCGGTAATCCGGAAAAAAAACCGGTATTTGCGATCTGGTATCCGGATGCATTGGCCGGAAACAGCGGAGACGAACCGGACGTGACGCTGGACCTGTTGGATGGCGCCGGCATTTATTTTACATCCGGAACCACCGGCGACCCCAAGGGGGTGTTTCTCCAGCACCGACACCTGGAATTTTCCTGTTATGTTGAAAACCGTCATCATAATCAGGTCCATGAGGATAATTTTTTGTGTATTCCGCCGCTGTATCATACCGGGGCTAAAATGCACTGGTTCGGTAATTTGATGGTCGGTGCAAAATCAGTTATCTTAAAGGGGGTCAGCCCCAGAGCCATACTGGAATCCGTTTCAGAGGAACAGGCGACCATTGTCTGGCT